>JANXNO010000068.1 GCA_025354075.1 Burkholderiales bacterium
GTCGCGCCGGGTTTGAGCACGCAACGATTGCCGAGCTGCGGAATGAAGGTTGCCACAGGGTCGTCGAGCTGGAATTTTCCGTCCTCAAACAGCAACATGACGGCGATTGACGTGATGAGCTTGGTGTTGGAGAACACGCGGAAGAGATGGTCAACTCGCAGCGCCTCGCCTTTCTCTTTGTCCGCCCAACCCACGCAGTTCACATCAACGAGATCACGCCCAACCAACACCGCAGATGAGACACCCGAAAGAAAGTTCGCGTCGACGTAACGACGCATCGCTGCATGGACTGGGCTGAAGTCGTGGTTGGTCGGAATTACTGTCATGTCGTGCATAGTGTTTCTCTAGTTTTTGCGATAGCGTGGGCAGCAGGCGTAGGGTGGGCAACTTGTTGCCCACGCGGGTCGCGACATCTACTACGTTTGGCTTTTCTCGGCAGCGGCACGTGGGCAACAAGTTGCCCACCCTACATTTCGAAACGCGCTCAACAGGAGAGGATTTTGAGCCGCGTTCTTTGAGCAAATAACTGCTGTTGAATTTCTGCAAGCTGCGGCGCTTTGGCTGCGCTTTCGTCTGCCTTCAAGCGTGCAATTGAAGCGTCGAGATTTCGGCATTCCGCTTGTGTCTTGGCGGGTAAATTTACTCTACGTCGCAAAACCTCGAACTCAGCTCGGCTAGTGCCTGTCAATGGCTTAACCATATCCGCAATCAACTCCCTATTTCGCTCCCGACTAACATCAGCGCCGATTCGCTCAATGCCCGTTGACTTGTTCATGCCTCGTGTCGGCGTCACATCAACTTCAACCGCGCCAAGACAGGGCTGATCTGAATACACCGTCTTGCCGTTGACTAAGCACTTGTAGACTGTGGGCGATGAGTCGGCCGCCCATCCAAGAGCGGGAATCGCCAAAAAACATAGCGCCAAGAAACGAGGTGTGTAAATCATGTCTCGCAGTGTAATTCCGCGCAGGACAATGAGCGAATCAAGGTAAGCTCAACCCCGAGTTGAATGGAGCGAAAACGTGTCCGACCCACAGCACAGTCCCGCCGCCGAGCGCAATCGCCAGCCGATCCTTGAGGCATTGCGGAGCGTGTTGCCCGCACAAGGCGCAGCGCTTGAAATTGCTAGCGGGACTGGACAACACGTGGCGTGGTTTGCTGCCGGATTGCCGGGTTGGAACTGGCAGCCTAGCGACGCGCAGGCTGACGGTTTCGCATCGATTGCCTGGTGGTGCGCGGAGGCGGGTGTTGCGAATGTGCTGCTACCTGTCTTGCTAGATGTGATGGCTCCGAGTTGGCCATCTGTTGGTGCGGAATTCGGCGTTCGCTTCGATGCGATTTATTGCGCGAATATGTTGCACATTTCACCGTGGGCGACTTGTGCGGCGCTGATGCTTGGCGCGTCGCGTTATCTGACTGCCGACGGTGTGCTCTCTACTTACGGGTCTTATCTGGAACCGGATGTGGTCACATCGGCAGGCAATCTGGACTTTGATGTGAGTCTGCGTGAAACCAATCCTGAGTGGGGCATACGTGCTCTGGATGATGTGACGCGGCAGGCAGCGCTGGCGGGCTTGCGATTGAGTGAACGCATCCAAATGCCAGCGAACAATTTACTGCTGGTTTTCCGGCGCGTTGACGTCGTGGGCGCGACGCCGGGATGATGGTGGCGAACGCCGCCAAGCGTCTCACCTGCCATCAATGCCAGCGCCCGCAAAGCACGTGCATTTGTCGCTGGATTTCGTCGACAGCGCATGCGGTGGAAGTGGTGCTGTTGCAACATCCGCTCGAGGCGCGCAGCGCGAAGGGCAGTGCGCGGTTGCTGCATTTGAGCTTACCGCGCAGCCGGATGGTGACGGGCGAAGTGTTTGCCGAACGCGAGTTGCAGGCGTTACTGCGCGATCCGTTTGAGCCCAATGCTGACGCCGCACAGGACGAGAAACACGCGATCCTGCTATATCCGCAAACCACCGACGACACATTAGCGCCGCCGATTCTGAACCCTGAAATGCTGCGCGATCCGTCGCGATTGCGCCTGATTGTGATTGACGGCACCTGGCGTAAAAGTCGCAAGATGCTTCAGCTCAATCCATTGCTAGAGCAGTTGCCGCGCCTGTCGCTGCACGACCTACCAACGTCACGCTATTTGATCCGTAAAGCACATCGGTCGGATCAACTGTCCACGCTGGAAGCGACCTGTATCGCGCTGTCGCAACTTGAAGCCGACGCGGAGCGATTTCAGCCACTGTTGACCGCGTTTGACGGGTTCGTCGCGCAACAGTTGGCGCAGCGTGACGCGGGCATCATTGCGGCATCGAAATCGAGGGAAAATACGATGTAGCTTTTCCGTAAAAAGCCCATTTAAATTGGGCATAGCTATGGTTTTATTAAATTATCGACTTCTTGTTAAATAAACGTCTAAGCCCATATTGAACGGCGCTTAACACAAAAAGCTGCTAACCGATTTCCATCCACGCCACCGCAAAAACCACAGCGTCCAAGGCGCGTTTGCAAACCCGCTAATCCCACGCCACCGCAGCCACTGGCGGCAATTGCGCGTCTAGAGCCGTCCACGACTCGCCTGCATCTTCGCTGACCCATGCCCCGCCCGTCGTCGACGCCATCGCCATGGTGCGGCCGTCTGGGGCCAGCGCGAGGCCGTGGCGATACACGAGGTGGTACGCAAACGACTGCGGCAGGCCGTCGCGAAATGCCGTCCAGCTTTTGCCACCATCATCGGTGCGGCACACGCACATCGCGCCCGCAATCGCGTAACGATGCGTGTCGGCCTGCGCAGGCACCGTCCATGCGCGCAGCGGGTTGACCGGATCGGCCACAATCGTGAAGCCAAAATCGGTAGGCATCGGGGCTGCCGTTCGCGACCAGTGCGCGCCACCGTCCACGCTGCGATAGGTGCCCGCGTGGTGCTGCGCCCACATCACGTCGGGCTGGGCGGCACAGGCGGACATCGCATGCACATCCTGCACATTGGCATCATCTTCAACGTCCGGCGGCATGTACGGCGCATGAAATCCTTTGCCAAGTAATTGCCAGTTCGTGCCCGCATCGCCGGTGCCCCACACGCCGCCGCACGAGATCGCAATCGCAACGCGATTGCTATCGCGCGGATCGACGCAAATCGCGTGGAGACCCGGATGATCATTGCCGCCGCCCATCCAGCTTTTTCGCCGTTCGTCGAGCCACAACGCATCCATCAGCTGCCAGCTCGCGCCGCCTTCTTGCGAGCGAAAAATCCCGGCAGGCATGCAGCCTGCCCAGATCGTGTTGTGCTCATGTTTGCCACCGATGGCAAGCGACCACACCAGATCCACCGTCCACGGCGTCGCGTCATCCGCCCACGGGCCGTCCGTTGGTTTAGGCGGAAAGGCAGGCGCGGGAATTTCCGTCCACGTCGCGCCGCGATCCGTGCTCTTTTGCATCTTGACGCCAAAGTGCCCGAGGCGCAACGCCGCGTACCACGCACCGTCACGCGGGTCAGCAAGCACCTGCGTCACGGGCTCGCCGTGAAAGTGATGTGAACTGACTTGCCACTCACCTGTTGGTGTCGAGCGATCCGCCGTGAAAAGTCCCTTCCGTGATGCAATCAAAAGTGTCGACACAACCTATCCTCCGCTCAAAGCCTGAATCACCATGATGTTGTCTTCAACCGCCACCGGCAACGCCATGTTGCGGCGGCTGACAATCATTTCGTTATTGAGAAACACCGCAACATGTTTGCGCACATGACCCTGCTCGTCGAGCACATAGCGCTCAAGCGCGGGCGCGACGACAAAAGCTTTACGCAACGCGTCCCCCAGCGTGGCCGCATCAACGCGCTGCGTCGGGCACGGCACATGCCGCTGCAGTTGCGGGGCAAATGAGACGATAGGCATAGCGCACCACCTTCTTGTTGCAACGTTTTGTGAAACATCAACCAACGAGAATTAGTTTACGCCGCTACGGTGAAAACTGCCAGTCACCGTCTAGCGTAGTGCCGATCCAGTGCTGACACTTTGCAGCCAAAAAAGGTTGACATCACGCAGAAACGCTAATCCCGACCCGCATCAGTTCACTGCTTCGGCACCGCGTGTCGCGCAAAACACCACGCCTTCATTGATCCAACCTGCGGCTACCATCGCATTGATCGTCCGCGTACCCACGACATAGCGGTGATTGCCCTCATTGGTCGCAACACGATTGTTAAACAGCCGCGTGACGCCTACCGGATAGGCGCTCGCGCAGACACCGCCCTCGGGCCGCAGCGCGCCAAAATCGTAGCCTTCATAGGCGAAATTTTTGATGGTGTTGACGATGGCACAGTCTTGTTGTGTGCCGTAAAAATGCGAATTGCTGCCGCCACGCGCAGGATCAAAATAAAACCGGCACGTCGAATGAGCCGGGTCATTCAAAAATGGCGCTGACACCGTCTCAAAGCGCATGCCAGTGCGCTGGAATAAGGCTGGATATTGGTCAAGCAACGCTTGCTCAGCAGCACGCCCCGTGATGAAGTAGCGATTTGCAAAGGACGAGTAAAACTCAACGACTGTTTGCGGCGTGGGCGTGAGGTTCTGGTCGGTGTAGATAGCGGCGGGTGTTGCGGTGCCGGTTCCGCCACCAGTGTGTGTAAAGAAATTGCCGTTGTCGTCGGTCCGTGCGCTCAGTAGGCCTGCGGAGCCGGGGATCGTCCGCTGCCAGAGCGTATCAATTGCACCATTTCCGGTAAGCGACGCTCGCTCAATGAGCGTCTCCGTCACAGTGTTGTTCACGCTGCGGTACGTTACGAAATAGGCGTAACGATCATCGACGAATCGCGGATCCTGTGCGGTTTCCCATGCGGCGTCTCGCACCATGTTGTCGCCCAACCTTTGGCGAAACCGTCCCGTATAGGCGTGGGTACTATTGAGCTGAAGTGGCGGTGAATCGAACGACCGCAAATCTATGTCTCGGGCCATTAACCGATACGGCTTTGCATCAGGATTGGCGATGGAAAACCGTTCCAGCCCCGTGAAGAAACAGGTGTTGAAGCAGTCATCACCAAAATGCGTAAGCCAAATACCGCCTGCCATATCGACCACTATGCCATCAGGAATCCCAAACAGATCGATTCCGGTGCGCACGATCCTGATCTCCCAGTTTGCGTCGCGTGCGCCCGTGGCAATGGATGCGCGTCGAATGAATTGCAGCGCCGTGGTTTGCGCTTCTACAAAGTAGAGCCAGACTGAATCCGCAGCGCTCGCGCCGACCGCTGCATACCCGAGTCTGCTGCCAATCTCGAGCGTCCGCGCGGGGGTGTTCGCCGTAGCGGTCACGTAGAAGCTCGCCGCGCCCGTTTGCGCGGTGCCCGCCCCTCCGAGCACCACCTCGCCTCGCGCGCTCACGCCTGCGAACTGGTTAAACGCCGCGTCCACAGTGTCGCCCAATCGCGAATTAAAATCAGGTAAGCCGTTGGAATCGTAGCGAACGAAGTTCCTGAATTCCTGTCCCTCATACCAGACCGAAAAAGACCCAACCATCGTCGTGGAGCCATCAGTTTGGTGCTTTATTATTTGTGGCGTTGATGCGCGCCCCGTCGACAAACCGACATAAGTGGCTTGCGTTTCGAACGTTTCTTGATTCAGCGACTCAATGGACTGAGGTCGAATCACAAGCAATCTCCCTGCGCCGACGAACAATGCATTCGGAAAAGGCGCAGCGTTGCTTGAGTTGTAGTCATTACCAAATTGACGAACGATGCGGCCATTACCCGAGTCATCAAAGCTGACCATTGACGGCGGTGGCGGCGTGGGGGGCGACACATTGCCGCCAGTGGTGGTCACTACTAGCCTTTGATTCACCAATACGGCGTTTGCGATCCAGCCGACGGGCGGCAGGATGCTGTTTGCATGCTCGACCGACCATGTGGGATCCTGCTCTCCTGTTGCCGTGAAGCGATGAATCTCCAGAAACGGTTGGATGTTCGGGTAGCGACTACCCGTCAGGTAAACACGTCCAGTCGAATCGATCAATACCCTTTGTGGATATATGCCTTCGACTACGCCGGTCCAACCCGGTGCCACGTTCGGTGCAAGTGCGACGCGCTTTATGATGGATTGCACCTTTGATTGCGTGCTGGACGGATCCAACGAGTATGTGAGGTAGAGCCCGCCGCCGTGCAAGCCTGCCATGGTGGCTTGTCCGTCGATAACCTGCCCCCAGCTAGCGTCGAGCGATTGATCGGTAATGGCAAATCGCTTCAGGTGCGTTTGGAAGGTGGATTGACCAGACGCGTTGGTTTGTCTGCCTCTTAGCGCCACGTACATCCACCCCTTGTCAGCCGTGAACGCGATGAGGTAGTCGAACAGTATGCCGGGCTGAGCAACACGCAGCCGATAAGTAGTGACAGCAGGCACACCTGCGGCGTGTGAAATGCGCACCACATCCACGCCGTCAAGCGACGCATCGCTCGGTAACAAACCGATGACGGAGTCGGGTTCGACCAGTGCAAGCAAATCGCCGTTGTCCGCAATGGTGACTGATCGAAGCTTTTTGAGGTTCTGCGGCAGCCACGAATAATCAATCACCCCCGCAAGCGATGTTCGAAACACGCCACTGATACGAACGCCTTTGACATGCGTCATAGCGCCGTAGAAATAAATCCAACCTCGAACGTCATCAACAACAACGCTGCTTTGGTACAGCGGAGTCGGCGAATAAAACCCACTGAAATCTGGATCGGCCAATGGGCGCAACATCGTCGTAGTGGGCCCGAACGCCATACAAGCGGTAGCGGTTAGGCAAAGCAGCACACCGAATCGCCGAAGCATCAAAAAAGCTGGCTGGGACATTGCTTCGAAAAACATCCGAGTGCGGTAGAAAAGCATACGCATGACGGTGCTCACGACTAGCAGGAAATAAGCCAGTAGGGTAGCGCAATTTCGCGTCCATCACATACCTGGACATTGCACATGCGTCCATGGACGAGCCCATTGGCGTCACGGAATGAAGTCTCAACGCTACAGCGGATATTTCAGGTCGACGGCAACCTAAAACGCTCTCAGTTGCCGCGATGCCGCGTACCTACTTTACGGTGCGTGCTGCAACGCTTTCTGACAGCTCGCGAAAAGCGCGCCGAGCCACGAGATCATTGTGAAGAACATGGACTGGCGCGCCAGCCCATCAGAGTCACCTGCGTTATTTAGGCGGCGTGCAGAAAACCAAGCCTTCGCCGACAAAACCATTCGCTGCGAGCGCGTTGTACGTATCGAAACTGCTCAGGTAGCGATGCGCAATAGCCTTCGGATTGAACACGCGGTAGACCGGCACGCTGCCCATCGGACATGCACCATTCACCACCGGCAGCACGTGATCTTCGAGCGAGTCTGTCTTAAGCGTGAATCCCTCCCCGCGCAATCGATTCGCGTCAACCAATGACGTCGTGCGGAAAGCACCTGCAAGCGGTTTGGGATAATCCAGCCAATACAACGGCACAGCCGCGGATGGAACTGGGCCTATTTTTTTTAGCCACACTAGCATTTCAGGCTCATCGATTCGCGAAATCAACGAAACGTTGCCGCCTTGAATCGGTAAACCCGGAATTCCCGGCACCAGATAAACGCCCGATGCGCTCGGTGGGTCCATTGGGTAAATCCATGTGTAGAGCGCCTGCTTATTGCCCACGGCATTAACCGTAAGCGGGTACGTGCCTTGCTCAACGCTAACCGCTTCACGCGCGCCTGATGGAGGGTTTGCCCAGTAGGGCCCTGTCACCCCCACTGTGGCTGCGTATGCGCCCGCTGGCAAGCCCGGAATCTTAAACACACGTCGGGTAGTACAGGGGCCGTCCCCCAACTGCGACAACAGCAACAGCAGTTTGCTGCCTTCAAGCTGCACTTTGGAAAATAGCGGTGCGTCAGCCGATCCGCAGTAAGGCTTGCTGAACGTGACCTCCACCTTGACCGATTCATACTCCTGCGGGCTCGATGGGTCAAAGATGAGGCTTTGAATGGCTACCGGTGCCAGCTGCCCAAACGCAATTGACGACGCCATCGCAATGCAGCACGCCGCGAACAGAGTGAAACAGGTCGAGCGCGACTTCATGGTTGTGTCCAGACATTAACGTTGGTGAAGTTGATAGTCCAGTATTCGGACACCGGCAGCGGATAGACGTTTGCGACGAGAAACGCGACGCCTGCTTGGCCAGCGATGTACGTTGACTCGTAGCTATTTACGGTCGCTGCCTTAAAAAAGGGCTCTGTTTCTCCATTGTTGTATAGCCAAAACGTGTTCTCCTGCGAGTCGTTAGCACCTGCAAATATTTTGTACGGTGTCGCATGCGCAAAAAATGCGGGCGAACACGTATTGTTGCCCGATCCTGCGTGCCAAACGATATTAGGAATGCTCGACGGTACAAGCCATGTTTCGGACACCACCGACGTCGGGTTGCAAGTCAGCCCTTGCGCGCTGCCGCTGCCAGCAATGTTTGGACCAAAAATGTGCCCCTTCCCGTGGAAGTAATTCACAAAATTGTCGGAAGCGGTTAGATACGAATTGACAAAGTGCGTGAGCGTTGTCGCGTTCGCGAAGTTATTCGCGGTCAAGTTGTAAGACCCTAGGTGCGCGTGATGTCCGCTCGGGAGCAAAGCGGGCACCCAAAAATTGCCGAATATGACTGCGTAATAAGTAGCAATCGTGAAACTGGCAGGAACCGACGACTGCGGCTCGACATAACCCTTCGCGCGATCATTGCCTCGCTTGGCTAAAGCCACGGTCGGTCTCGGCGATGCCGACATCGCCTGTCCATCCGCGCAGATACCGTCAATGTGTTCTCTTGCGACAGCAACATAGCCGCCGCGCAGTTGCCCCTTTTCGTCACGTGTCACGTTGAGGCGTTCGTACTCGCCCTGCTCGTTGAACTGGACATAGATAGGTGGCGCTTTGTTGGTGCCTTCGCAGATCACCTTAAACTGGTCCTGAGGAGTCGGAGAGGTAACGGCAAGCGCTACCCCCCCCCCCGCAGGCTAGGAGGAGTGGCACAAGTAAAAGTGGACACGTGTTCATTGTTTATCTTTCTAAAACAGGAAAATTTTGAAACTCTTGTCGCTGTTCGATTTGAACACACTATCCGCGCAAAAAACTATGTGTAGAGGAACGGATTTGGTCTCATTTCGAATGGGCATTCGCGGCCAACGTTGACTTTTTTTTCAGCACATCCTCCACGGGAGCGCTAGAGAACCGCGCAATGCGATCAGATGTGTCGGGGTTGGCTGTCGGCGCAGCGTGCTTGCGGATGCCCTCCCCTGCTCCTGGAGCATATAACGCTCAAACTCTGGGCGCTAGAACGAAAGCTTTACGCAGCGCGTCGCCGAGGGTGCTCGCATCAATGCACTGCGTAAAGCACGGCATGTGCCGCAGCAGTTGTGGAAAAACGAGCCGATATAGATCGCGCTCTTCTTGTTGCAACGTCTTGTCAAACGACAACCAACAAGGATCAGCTTACGTCGGTGTCGTGAAAACTACTAGTGGCTGCGCAGCGAGCGGCACCACACATTGTCCTTACGCCGCACGCACGTCCCGAATCACCCGCCCCTCACCCAACACCACCACGCGACGAGCCGCATTGATCGTCTCGCGCCGATGCGCAATGGTGATGCGTGTGAGCGGAAGTGCTTTTACCGCCTCGTTTACGCGCTGCTCGTTCTCTGCGTCAAGGCTGCTGGTGGCCTCATCCAGCGCCAAAATTTTTGGCTGCGCATACAGCGCCCGTGCCAGCAGCACGCGCTGCCGCTGCCCGCCCGACAGGCTTGAACCCATGTCGCCCACCAGGGTTTGATAACCCATGGGCATGGCGCAGATGTCGTCATGCACCTGCGCGAGCGTGGCAGCGTTCGCCACGCCGTCTTGGCGCATCGCCGGGTCAAAGCACGCGATGTTCTCCGCCAATGACCCCGCCAGCAGCGCATCACTTTGCATCACCGCCGCAATGAGCGAGCGATACTGCGTCGGCCCCAGTTGTTTGAGCGACACACCGCCGATACGAATGTCGCCCTCGTTGGGCGTCAAAATGCCGAGCATCAATTTCAAAAGCGTGCTTTTGCCGCAGCCGCTTGGCCCGCAAATGGCGATGTGCTCTCCGGGCTCAATGGTTAACGTGCAGTCTTTCAACACCCAAGGCTCGCCGTCCGCATAACGAAAACTCACGTTCCGCACCTCAATGCGCGGCTGCAAGCGGCTCACGTCGGTTTCTATCGCGGCCTCCGCCTCCGGCTTCTCCAAAGCGATGTCGGCCAACCGCTCCGCATGCAGTCCAAGCATCTTCACCTGCATGAGCAAATTGATGAGCGCGCTGCTACGCTGCGTGAACTGTACCTTGTACGCGATGAAGGCTAGGAGCATGCCCAGCGTCATCTGCTGCGCGAGCACTGCAGCGCCGCCCAAATACAAAATGAGCATGCCCTCTACGCCAAAAATGAGCGTGTTCGCATTGGCGAACCCTAGCTCCATACGCTGCGTGATGAGCTCGCGGTTCTGCACATCCACCATCAGGTTCTGCCAGCGTCCCAGCCGCTCCGGCGTGCGGTTGAAAAGCTTCAACGACTGCACTGCCCGGATGGTTTCCAAAAAGTAAGTGTTCTCTTTGGCCGACAACGCAATGCGCTCCTCATTGGCCGAACGCAACGCCGAAAAACTCACCCAGCGGAGCAGGCCATACAGCGACAGTGCGATCAGCACGATGGACAGCAATTTAACGCTATAGAGCGCCAGCATCGTGAGGGTCACCAGCGCCATCACGCCATCCACAACGGCGCTCACCGAGCTCTCGGTCAACACGGCGCGAATCGCATTCAGCGAATTGAAGCGCGAAACAATGTCGCCCACATGCCGTTTCTCAAAAAACGCAATCGGCAGCTTAAGCAAGTGATTGAACAGATTCGCTGTGAACTGCACGGCTAGCTGCTGATTCATCGAGAGCGCCACCCATCCGCGCGACATCGATAGCATAAATTGCGTCAACATCAGTGCGCCACCGCCCAGCAAGGTCAGCAGCAACACGTCTTTGTCACCGGACACCAGCGCCCCGTCGACCACCCACTGCGTAATCAGCGGCATGGCTATGGCAATCGTCTCCAAGCCGACCGCAAGCAAAACGATGCTCAGCAGCGCCCGCTTCAACCCAAAAATCCTGCCCACCAAATCACGCAGGCGGATCTTGCGCCGTAGGTCGGCGGGCTTGAATGCGGCGGTAGGCGTTAACTCAAGTGCGACGCCAGTGAAATGCGGACTGGCGTCGGCGAGCGTCATGACTCGCTTGCCCACGGCTGGATCCAGGATTGTGATTTTTTTTCCGCTGACCTTTGTCAAAACTACAAAGTGATTGAGGTTCCAGTGCAGCATGCAGGGGAGCTGCAGCTTCTGGATTCCGTCAAGTTCGGTACGCACGGCCCGACAAACGAAACCGAGCGCTTGCGCGTGACGGACTGCCTGCGCAAGGGTGCCTCCCTTAAGCGAGATGGAAAACCGCTGTCGAAGCTCGGTTAGTTCAATCCGCAGACCGTGCGCCGTTGAAAGCATAGCTAAGCATGCGAGGCTGCACTCTGAAGCTTCCGATTGAAGGATCGCGCGAATTATTGGACTCGGCTCATCGATGCATTCGCCGGATAGCGGGCACAGCAAAAGTCATCAGTCGCCGAAAAAGGATTTGCAAGTTTCTACATTGCCAACGCGAAGCTTCTGGCTTTGCAGTTTTCTACTGGCAACCGGCCAAAAGACAATCACTTTCTCTTCATTCCCATCAAGGACTTTCATAGAAATTGCCGTTTCGGTGGAACGAGGGCGTTGAGCAAGAGTGACCACAGTCTGACCATTTCGTAGACCCGCTGTGTAAGCTGCCGTTTCCTCCACGACACCTGCAATAACATGTTGCTTCGCCGCTTCGTCGTAGTCAAAACCCATTTGAAATTCAACATAGCTCGTTGCTTCGACCTTGAGGCAGGAATCAAACGAATTTGAGTCCAACGCGATAAGCTGCCCCGACTCGATATATCTGTCAACGTCATTTGAAGCTGACTCAACTCCAAATTTCATTAGCGCGTCTTCGATGAGTCGTCGCGTGAGTGGCACATTTTTCCTTCCTTGTGCCTCCAACATAATTTGTTGCAACGGATCTCGAAGCGTGCGTTTTCCTCCCGACGCGCGGCGAATTTCGTTGTCCCAGCGGGCTGCGAGAAGCAAACCCCGCCAGTAGGGTAGACGTTGAATTTCCCTGTCACGGTGAAATTGCGCTGCAACAGTTTTATTGTCAACATCGCGAACACTGGACATGGCAAGGGAACGGAAGGCATCATTCAATTCTTGTGCGAACTCTTCGAAGCTCAGCAGATGCCACTTTGCGCGCAAAAAATGTGTGTAGTAGTCGGTAAAGCCTTCCGTAAACCAAGCCAACTTTGAGGTCGGTGAATCCAAACGGCCCATTTTTTGCGGCAGCCAGGCATGCATTGCCTCATGAGTCCACAAGAAATCCATTTTTTTTGAAGTAACGTCGTCAGTTGCAAATGTGACGAAGGCTTGGTGTAGCGCGGTGCCATTGATTGATCGGATGCCGTCCGACTGCAATGGTGACAGCACGACTAAAAAATCGTTGTCCGCTTTGTCCGCCCAAAAATCGCGCAGCCCATTCACGATGGCAAAGACTTTATCCGCCATTTGGCTATCTGTAAGCGACCAGTTGCCTCGCGTTGCGAAACGGAAGTAAGCATCATTACCAGCAAATTTTCTTTTTTGAACCCGGTAGTCACCAGCAATAACAACGGAGCGCCCAAAATTCATTAGATTCCAAGCGAAGTTGTGAGGCCCACTTCCTTCGCCATAACTTGTCACAATAGACCAGTCGCTCGGCAAACTTTTGATTTCGATTGACGCCATTAACCCGGTTCGGTTTGATACAAACGGCACTACCCAAGACGTCCAACCGATAAGGTGAAAGTATTGTGGCTGAATTATCGGCAGATAATTCGTCGGAGCAGCAGCCGACGCCGTATTCGATGTGAATGGCGTTAAATCGTAGGAGATCGTGATTCGCGCATCTCTCAGGTGATCAATTTGACGCATTCCGCGACCTGTTGCGGGCTTTATGGTTGCGTCGGACGTCTCCACGACAAGATTTTTTATGCCTTCGTCAGCGCCGTCCGCACCCGCCCAGTCGGTTGGAATACCTATTTCCGTCGTGCCGCTCGAATTTCCAGGAAATGAACAGCGAACGTGCAAAACAAAGCCAGTTATTGCTTGCTTCCTTTCAACAACATAGTGAATTTTGTTATCGCTGACAAGCGGTTCAGCACTCACGGGGTAACTGCCGACTGACATCATCAGCGCAATGAGCACGGCAATGCAAGCTGTGAAGTTGAACGAAATGTCGCGCTTCCGGAGTAGAGACATCGATAGCCTTGGTGTGCGAAAGCCGCCAGTTGAATTAACTGGTGGCTTTCGCGATAAAGCGATGGTGCTAGCCGCTTGTCTGAACGAATTTATCAAAAACTATCTGACAAAAATCACCGGGATCCGGCAAACGTGGGCAGCCCCATCCACCGTTAACCAAATCCAGTTCATTTGGTGTCAAGTCACGAGCTATGAACGCATTGGTGGGACTGAGCACACCTTTCGCGGCCAATTGCGAATGTAAGTGGTTCAACATTTTTTCCATAAAAACTGTACCTCAAAAAATTAGTGTGTGAGCGCCATGCATGTCGACGCATATTCGTAGGCGTTGAGCAAGTTTTAGTGCATTTCATTCTCCTTATCAGCATGCGAAATCGGAGTTTTCCCTTCGCTTGGCCGCGCGACAAAAACTGATCCCGATGCGGGCGATTGGTGAAAATTGATTGCGACAGGAGTTGTCGCGTTGTTCGATACAAACTTGCCATCAACACTAAAGGCGCATGCCTTTGCGTAGGATTGCCACGCACCTTCGTCGTGAATGAGACTGGTTTTTAACGTTTCGTATTTCATTCCGTTCTGCAAAAGAGTGGCAGCGATGTGACTGTAAAAATCTTGCAGCACGCCGCAAAGCACTGACGGATTTTTAAAGCCCTCTGCAGCGCTAAAGCGATTAACGATTCTTCCGTTCGCGGAGCCGCCTTTACACAGGTTCTTCCAAGCGCACTCGCCGCATTTTTCGGGCAAGGTTTTGTATGCATCAAAAAGCGCTCGCTGCTCCGGGGCTGCTAGAAACGCCTGAAGCGTTGCGGTAGCCACGTTGTGCTTTCCAAACAACAATTTATTGGCGGTGCGAAGGCTGTCGTCTGGGCCTATGTCACCATTGCTTGCAATGGTCAGGATGAGATGCCCGCTCGAATGTGATTTTTTCCAGCCGGCCGTGGCGGCTTGTCCCGCGTTCAAGAATCGGATGGTGTCTGAAAAAAGCCTTACATTCGGCCTGGGGGCCTCGCCCGCAGCCCAAACATCAAAAGCATCTCGCAGGAACTTAGCGTAAGCGCCTGCGGACTCGGGCTCGAAACTGTCGTGTGTGTCGATCGGCAGGAGGACGTTGTAGCTCGACACCTGAAGCTCCTTCACGAAGTGATCATATATAGCCTTTGCATCGCCGCTTTGTTGGGCTACTGAGAGCAGTCCTACGGATCGAATGCGCCCATCAACGTGCGCTTGTTGTAGTAAGCGAATCCCAGCTACCGCGCGTGCGTGAGTCCCCTTGCCATTGTGATCAATACGTTCCGCGTCGTTGACCTGTTCGGGCCCATCCAAGCTAACGCCAACACCCACTTGATATTTCTCGAATAACTTGATCCATTCAGAGTCAACCAGCATTCCGTTCGTTTGAAGATTTAGCTTCAGCCGACACGCCGGAGTGATTTTTTCAATCAGTGTGCAGCACATCCTGTCGAAACGGCGCTTCTTCATCATTAGCGGCTCCCCACCATGAAAGTCGATGATGACTTCTTGTGCGCCACTGTCACGAGCGCCATCCGATAAAAATGCCGCTAGCTGCTGGACAACTTCCTCTCCCATGTATGCAGGGTGAAACTCAAAACCGTCATCGCCTTTGTTGAAGACATAGCAGTAGGTGCAATCAATGTTGCATCGCTCGGTTATCTTGACCACCGCTTCGATTGAATTCCACTTACCTGTCATTTTCAGTTCACCTGTTGCTGTTGCGTCGTGCGTGTATCCGCATTGCCGTGTTGTTTCACTTCGTTAGATACGAGCCTTTGGCTCACACTAAAGACAGGCTCCAACACCCACTCCCAAAGCCGTCGCGTGTCTTGCGCCACGTCCGCTTCAGCAAGCATCCCCGCTTTAAGCGCATGCCCTGCCCCATGGGCCTGCACCGTTTGCTCTCTAATGCGCACTGTGACGCGATACACCGGGTCGCCAGCTTGGCTGAGCGCGCCTAAGGTGGCCGCGATATGTGTGGGCAACTCCTGCACCACATACGGGCTGCGACTCACCTCGGTGACTTCCCCATTGCCCATGCCAAATTTTTGGTATGGGTAGGCTGCGTAACGCAACAGCACGGATTGCCCCTTTTCGACGAAACCGGCTTGGCGCGTGGTGGCGTAAAAATGGGCTTCAAGCGCGTTTGCGTTGCCGTTGGCGTCTACCGGCAATAGCGTGGCGAGCAGGGCGCCGTTGATGATGTTTTGCCCCGCCTGAGCGGCAACCGCGGTTATCATGCCTGCGCTCGGTGCGGTGATGAACGTTTTGCCACGCGCTTGGTGTTCAGTGCTCTCCTGTGTGAGTAAGGCGCGAGTCTTTTCAAGCTCGCTGGCTTCGGTTTGGCTTTGAAGCTTGGCTTCCGCCACCTGAGCCAATAAGGTAGCTCGCTCGCGTTGCAGCGCGGCTTTGTTGCGGCCCAGCGCTTGTTGCTGCGCTTGAAGCGCGAGTAGTTCTTCGCGTTTGCCGTCGGTCTGCGCGGATGACATGAAGCCTGTGGCAGCTAGTCTCTCATGGCGATCAAGAGACTCCTGAGCGATGCGTTGCCGTGCGGCATAGAGGCTCGCGTCCGTCCCGTAGCTATCAATCTCACTATCGATGGCGGCGATGCGGGTGGCGAGGCTTGCAATGCGTTCTTGCGCCCGCCGCTGCGATAGTGCTGCATCGCGACCCATCGCATCTTCGCGCCGCTTAAGGGCTTGGGCGATCAAGGCTTGCGCGTCAGAGCGAGCGCCCGCTGATTCCATGGTGCGTTCGGCGCTGATGACGAACAACACGTCGCCCGCCTGCACGCGGTCGCCTTCTTTCACCCGCGCTTCCGCCAAGGTGCCGCCGCTCGTGTTCGCGTTGCCTGCGACAAGCGTGATGCGCAACACGCCCCCTGCGGGCACCAGTTGACCGATGACGGTGGCTTTTTTTGTGTAGGTGCCGAAGGTCGCAAACAGCCCCATGGCGATTGCAACCGAAAAGCCCATTAGCGCGGCCAAAGCGTAGCCGACAGGCTGAGTTATCCGCTCGCTACCCAACCATTGAGAGGATTGCGCTTGCACGGACTCAGGACGAAAAAGCTCAGATGTGATGCCAAAAGCATACATCAAATACATTTTATTTAGTGTGGTTTTATAAAGTGTGTGCGGCGAACCTCGTTGCATGGAGGCAACAAAAGCAATCGCAACGCGGAGAGGACGCCCAAAGGGCGCAACCTCGTTCGACGCGCCGACTGCTGTGGCTTTTGGGCTGGCGCTGCGAATCATTCGTGTGGAAAAAATGCTGACTTAGGAGCAGCTTGCACTCAATGCAGGCGTCGCGCCCACATTCGTCGGTCAAATTGAGCGGGGGCAAAATCAAGCCAGTTTTGGCGTGATCGGCAGGCTGGCGACGGCGCTAAGTGCGAGCGCAGCGTCCTTGGTTGCGTGCGCGGAGGCACAGTACGCGACGCGAAAACCGCCATCGCACCGGCCGCGGCGAGCTGCTGTTATTGCGGTGTAGTCTGCAACGCCCGCTGCCGGCTCGCGAATAACGCGCCAAGCCACAACGCAACTGCGGAGAAGATGAGGCCGCGCGCCAAGCCGTCGGCATCACTCGCGCCCGCGCCGTTACTGGGCGCAGCGCTGTCGGCAATCCAGCCCACGATCACCGGCCCGATGATCTGCCCGGCAGCGAAGACCACGGTGAATGCGCTGATACCCGCGGGCCAGTCGTGGGCCGATAAATTGTGGCGAACCAGCGCGGTGGTGGACGCGACGACAGATAAAAACACGCCGCCAAAAACGACGCCCGACAGCAAAACAATGGGCCATGCGCTGGTCAACGCAGGCAGGATCGTCGCTACGCCTAGCAGGGCATTCAACGTGGCCAACGCGCGGCCGTTTTTGTGCCGATCCAGCAAGCCCGCCCACACGCGGAAAGACGCCATGCAGGCCAGGCCGAGCAGCGCATAAAAAATCATGATCTGATCGGCGCTCGCGCCCTGCTCGCGCAGCAGCGCAATCACAAACGTCATATAGCCGATATAGCCGACGCCAAACATCGTGTAACCGGTGAGCGCAAAACCAAAATCCGCAACGCGAAACTGGCGATAATGCGACTCACGTGAAGTAGCAGTCGTCATCAACGGCCGCATCGCACGCGCAGGCGCGATCAACACCAAACTCGCGATCACACACACCAGCGCCAACGCCCACCAAGCCCACGCCCAGTTGGCGTAACCGTGCCACTTTTGCGTCGCACCAAGCTCGTTCAGCAGTGTTGGAACGAGTAGCGCAGACAACGTAATACCGATACCTGAACCGCCGTAATACAGGCCGATCAACAAACCACTGCGAGACGCATCCAGCGCGCCCAATCGCGCCGCCAAAATGCCGCCGGTGATGAACACCCACGCGCTCGCTACACCCGCCAACCAACGCTGCACCAGCAGCATCGTGCTGTCGGTGAAGAACCCGCTCAAGCCCATAAACAAACTGGCGAGCAACGCGCCGATCACCATCACATTCGCTGCGTTGAACCTGCGCATCAACCACGGTGTCATCAACGCGCCGACGAAATAGCCCAGCGCGTTGCTGGTGTTCATGCTGCCCGCCAGCGTGTACGTCCAGCCGAGGTCGGCACGCATCGGCGGCAGCAACAATCCGTAAGCGAATCGCGTGATGCCGAGCGACACGGCAGCGCCCAACGACAGAGCGAGTGCCAGCAAAAACGGAGATGCAGTTAGCTCGCTTTTGGCGGCGCTTTTAGTCAACGAATTACTCAAAGACTCAGCCGCGCAGGCCCCATAGCAAACGTGTGCCGAATGCGCCCATGACGACACCGGTGACCAGCGACAGAATGGGTTTGGCACGGAGATAAGCACGTTGTGCGGGCGGCGTGGAGAACACAAACGCCAAAGCGATATGCCACAGCACAGCCATCATCGCCACCATGAAAACCGCCAGCAAGCGGGTTGACAGCAACGCATTGGGGTCAAGACTCACCACCGCGACGCTGGTCCAGAAGGCGAACGATTTCGGGTTGGTGAGATTGGTCAACAAGCCGCGACGAAAGTAGGTCGATTGCCTGCCGTCTACTTCGCTTTCCATATTCTTGCTGGCAGCTTCGGGCACCGGGTACACCCCGCCTTTGCGATCCACCCAAAGCGAGCGCAGTAAACCGTATGCAAGGTAGAGCAGATACACGCCACCCGCGACACGCAAGCTGGTTTGCAACGTCGGCGCAGCATCAAAAACTTTCTGCACGCCAAACACGGCAACAGCCACCCAAAGTAGTGTTCCGGTCGCGATGCCAAATGCAACGCCCAGCGCAGCACGACGCGATGCAGCCGCCGCAGTGTGCGTGAGCAGCAAAAGATTAGGGCCGGGAATGATCAGCGCAGCGAGATAGAGCAGCGCGAGCGAGGCGAGACTTGTCAACATGAGGTGAGTCTATCGTGGCGCTATTTGGGAGTTTGGAATACGCCCCGGCGCCATAACTTCCACACGATTCCCGACTAGTCCACAACAAGCTCTTAGTTCTTCGCAAATTGAAAATCACGCCCCGGCGCGCTGGCAAGCAGGCGCTGCGTGTACGCATGTTGCGGCGACATGAACACGTCTCGCGTCGCCCCCTGCTCCACCACGACGCCTTTTTGCATGACCAGTATGCGATCACAAATTTGTGCGGCGACGCGCAGGTCGTGTGTGATGAACAAGATCGCAAGATTCAGCTTCGCCTGAATCTCTTCAAGCAACTTGAGCACCTGCGCTTGCACCGATACGTCAAGCGCGGAGACGGCTTCGTCACAAATCAACACCTCTGGATCAAGCGCCAATGCACGTGCGATGCTGATGCGCTGCCGCTGGCCGCCGGAAAATTCGTTGGGGTAGCGCGACAACACGTCTGGGCTCAAACGTACCAGTCCCATCAGTTCGCGAGCACGCGCCATCGCGCTCTCACGCGATAGGCCAAAATTCAGCGGCCCTTCAATAATGGCGTCGCCCACGCGCTGACGCGGATCAAGCGAGCGATACGGATCCTGAAAAATAATCTGGATGCGTTTGCGAGCGAGTTTCAGGCTGTCGCGCGTGACGCCGTCAAGATGAATTTCGCCAAGGCGCATGACGCCGGTGGTCGGGTCGATCAGTCGCGTGATACAGCGCGCAACCGTACTTTTTCCAGAGCCGGATTCGCCAACGATGCCGACGGTCTCGCCCGGATGCAGATCGAGCGTGACAGCCTTTGCAGCCTCGGTTAAACGCTTCTTCTGAAACCAGCCGCCACTTACGTAAGTTTTACCCAATTCGCTCACCGTGAGCAACGCTTTTCCCGTGTGCGATTGACGCTCGGCCGGCGGCTCAATGCCGGGCACGGAGGCGATCAGCATTTGCGTGTAAGCCTCGCGCGGGAATCGGAGTATCTGCTCTTTCGCGCCCGCTTCCACCTGCTTGCCGTTTTGCAAAACGATCACACGATCTGCGATCTCGGCGACCACGCCCATATCATGCGTGATGAACAGCACGGCGGTGCCGCGTTCGCGTTGCAACGCCTTGATGAGCGCGAGCACTTCAGCTTGCGTGGTCACATCCAACGCGGTGGTTGGCTCATCAGCAATCAGCAATTTCGGCTCAAGAATCAACGCCATCGCAATCATGATGCGCTGGCGTTGACCGCCCGACAACTGATGCGGATAGCTGGCGAAAATACGATCCGGCTCCGGCAGTTTTACGGACTCGAACATAGCTAGCGTTTTTGCTTTGCGCTCATTGGCGGAGAGCTCAGTATGCTCTGCGAGCAACTCGTCGAGCTGATCACCGCAGGTCATCACCGGATTCAACGCCGTCATCGGCTCTTGAAAAATCATGGCGACGTCGTCACCGCGAGTGGCTCGCAGTTGCTCGCGCGACAGCTTGAGCAGATTGACGCCGTCGAGCAGGATTTCGCCGCTCGCCACTCGGACGTTATCCGGCAGCAAACCCATAACCGAAAACGAGATCACCGATTTGCCGGAGCCTGATTCACCCAGCAGGCAAACGATTTCGCCCGCGTTTACGTCGAAGCTGATGCGCTCAGCGGCGAACGGGCGGTCTGCGCCTGACGGCAGCGCAATGCTCACATCGCGCAGCGACAGAACCGCACTCATCGCTTCTCTCCACGCTTATTGAACTTCGGATCGAGCGTGTCACGCAAACCATCGCCGAGTACGTTAACCGCAAGCACCGTGAGACCAAGAAAAATACCGGGGAACCACATGTTGTGTGGCGCGCTGGAGAACACCACGCGCGCTTCGGCCATGATGTTGCCCCACGTCGGGATTTCACTCGGCAATCCCAAACCAAGAAAACTCAAAATCGCCTCAATCAAGATCGCCGACGCGCATACGTAGGTGCCCTGCACCACCATCGGTGCGATGGAATTCGGCAACACATGCCGCAACAAAATTTTCCACGTCGGTGTGCCGACCGAAACCGCTGCTTCGATGTACGGTTCTTCACGAATCGAAAGCACCAGCGCACGCACTAGGCGAGTCACACGCGGGATTTCCGGCACGGCAATGGCAATGATTACCGTTGACAATTGTGCGCCCCACGCTGCCACCAATGCAATGGCGAGCAGAATGCCGGGAATCGCCATCATCCCGTCCATCACGCGCATCAAAATCGCGTCGACGCCGCGAAAATACCCGGCGACCAGGCCCAAAAACGTACCGATGATGAGCGACACAATCGCCACGGTAATACCCACAATCAACGACACGCGAATACCGTAAAGCACACGGCTGTAAATGTCGCGCCCAAAGCTGTCGGTGCCCATGTAAAAGGTGCGCTGTGCGGTCTGGTTGTCCGGGCCAGTCCACTCGGCGGTGGTCATGGGCTTCTGGTTCATGTTGATGGCGTCAAGCCAGGACGGGTCGACCGTGCCAAGCACGGGGGCCAGCGCGCCGAGCAACACCAGCAGCATAAGCACGATCAGCCCGAAGCGAACCGCACCGTTTTTCAGCACTTGTTTGAACGTGGCATTCATGCTCAGTACCGGATCCTTGGATCAAGAAAAAGGTATGACACATCCACCAGCAAATTCACCATCACATACAAAAATGCAAAGAACAAAATCACGCCCTGAATCACCGGAAAATCGCGGGCCAACACGGCGTCGACGGTGAGCGTGCCGAGGCCCGGAATCGAGTACACACTTTCGGTCACGACGACACCTCCGATGAGTAGCGCTACGCCGATACCGATGACAGTAACGATGGGCACCGCTGCGTTGGCAAGCGCATGCTTGATGAGCACGCGCGACTCCGGCAAGCCCTTGGCACGTGCCGTGCGCACATAGTCCTCCGTCAACGCCTCGGCCACGCTCGCCCGCGTGACACGCGCGATGAGCGCGACGTAAACAATAGACAGCGTGAATGCGGGCAGCAGCAGGTGATGTAGCCACGGCCCGAGGCCGTCCTTCAACGGTTTGTAGCCCTGCACCGGAAACCAGTCTAGCTTGAGCGCGAAGAAGTAGACAAACAAATAACCGAGCACAAACACGGGGATCGAAAATCCTAGTACGGAAAAGCCCATCAGCGCGCGATCCAGCCAGCCGCCGTGCTTCCATGCAGCGAGCGTACCGAGTGGAACCGCGATGAGCACGGTGATGACGATGGTCAAAAAGGCCAGCGAGAGCGTGGGTTCCAGTCGGTCGCCGATCAATTCAACGACTTGCTTCTTGAAGAAAAAAGATTGGCCCAAATCACCCTGAAGCAGCCCCTGCGACCACAAACCAAGCTGCACAAAAAATCCGCGATCCAAG
>JANXNO010000112.1 GCA_025354075.1 Burkholderiales bacterium
AAATCATCGGCTCGGCCAGGCGAGAGTGTTTATTGGTGACGATGCCCCATTTGATGTCACGCCGTTCCAGGGCAATCAGCAACTCAAGCACGCCTTCAAACAGGTGGCTTTTGTTAAGTTTGCGACCCTCATAAATAGCCAAAAAGCGCTGGCGGCGATCATCGTATTCGTGATGATCGGGTGATAAATCGAGCCCTGCTTTAAGCAGGCTGCGCGCGCCGTAAGTGGCGTACGGTCGCAGGGCCTCGTACGGTAGCTCGGGAAGACCCAGTTCGGCGCGCAAATCGTTGACGGCACCTGCTAAATCGGGCGCGCTATCGACGAGCGTGCCGTCAAAATCGAAGAGCACGGCAACGGGGTTTTTGCTAACAGCTTTATTCACAGAAGCCCAACGAATATGGGCATAGCAGTAAAAATTGGCGTTAGTCGACAATTAATAATTAGTGGCACTAAGCCTTTGCGCAATGGGCATTTGCCTAAAAAGTTGCTGTTCAATATCATGCGTTTTTCGAGGTCACAGTCTGCAGGGCGAGCGCACCTAATGCCGCCGCGTTGCTCCATGAAGTTACCTGCCTGATCGCAGCGGCAATAGGCAGCCATTTGAAGGCCACGTGTTCGCGCGGCGCGAGCTTTGGCGACTGCTTCTCAGACAGACAAATTGCAAAGCAACGCTCACGGTTATGCGTGGTGTTCGCTGGGTAGCGGTGCCGCCAGTGCGGGTAAATGCAGTACACGTTTTCGTAGTTGAGATCGACGAGCCCCCCGTGCTGGCTGGCAACCAGTCCAGTTTCCTCGAACAGCTCGCGCTCCGCAGTTTCAGCGAAGCTTTCACCGTGCTCCTGCGAGCCGGTCACCGACTGCCAAAAGCCGGGTACATCGGCACGTTCAATCAACAGCGTTTCGCGTAGCGGCGTAACGATGGCGACTAGCACCGAGCGGGGGATTTTTAGCGGCTTTTTCTTTGCCGTATCGTCAACCACGCTAAACGCTCAAACCAGCACCACGCGAAACGCTTTGTTGTGCTCGCCCCACCACACACAGGCTTCGTCGAAAATCTCGAGCAGGGTGTGCCAGTCGTCGCCAAACCGCTTGTCGGCGTTGCCCACGTCTGACAGCAGCAGCGTCATGCTTTCGTGTTTAGCCCACGCGCTGTCCATCAGGCAATCGGCCAGCGCGTCCCAGTTGTGACCGAAGTGCTTGGGCAGTTTGAGGCCCGTTGCCAGCGCCTCAAGCAGAGCCCTTTTTGAGCGCACCCCCTTCAGTTGCACCCGCAAAATCACATCAGATCGAAGATCATGGACGGCGTTTTTCATAGTGATCCCGATTCAGCTAACGTGCGATGCATTTGAAGGATTGATAGTGGTCGTCGCTGTAATAGCACTGATCAGCGGCGCGCTGATCGCCGCCACAGACGATACGCCGCGCGCCACGGCTTCTCACGCCCGGCGTGCGCACCGTGTATTCGCGGTAATAGCCGCGTTTTTCTCGGGGCAGCAAGCGCTCCCGATTGTTGAAGGCGATGCCGTCGCGGTCACTCGAAAATGGGCCCCCCGCGGCAATCAGCGAGAGCGTTTCCTGGCCTTGTCGGGGCAGATTTTTCTCTGCAATGGACTGGTCTAGCGGGCATGCTGTGGTGCGCGCAAAGCTCATTGGTGCAAGGAGCAGCGCGAGCATCATTGCTACGCTTGCCAGCCCGTACCGGGTACTTGTTTTCATAGCGGATTACACCTTAAAGGACTCAGCGAGATGCCAGATAGTGCGTTTCAAGACATTGGTTTTGTACCACCGTCATGCCCGCGTCAGCCGCAATTTTCGCAGCGTCGCCATTGGCAACGCCCACCTGCATCCACAGCACTTTCGGCACTGGCGACATGGCTGCGGCCGCAGTCGCCACATCAACCATGTCTTCGCTGCGCCGAAAGCAATCGACGATGTCCACCGGAACCGTGATGTCGCCCAAAGACGCGAGGCATGGCTCACCCAGAATGGTGCTACCGGCATACTGCGGATTCACCGGAATGATGCGATAGCCGCCGCTTTGCAGCACTGAGGCCACCACAAAGCTGGGCCGATCAGGTCGATTGGACAGGCCAACCACCGCAATGTTTTTTGCTGTTGCGAAAAGTGCGTAATGCGCACTCATCGGACGCGGCGGAATGACGAAATCATGTCGTTCATGCCTTGCGGTATTTCACTGTATTGCCCTGGGCCAAGAATGAAACAGCGACCGCGATAGTTCGAGTCTTCGCAAAATTGCCAGTTGCCAAAGCTAATGAAAATCGAGGACGCCGTGTCGTTCATGCCGGAGCTTCCGAGATCTGCGACGTCGCCCACTGCGCGAACCGTGCTGCCTCGGAAGTTGCCGTGCTCATACAGCCACAGCGGATGACGGCTGCGTGGAGCGTTCGGCTCCATCACAACGTAGTTTTGACCGCCCGGGGTGAGTCCGCTCCAGCTTGGGTCGCCGCCACCGACTCTACGCATCGACGAAATCGAGCGATCCATTTGCGGCGGCAGGCGACGATAGTCGCCAGGACCGAACACCAGACAGGCACCACCAAAACTGCGGTCTTCGCACGCTTCCCAGTTGCCGCCAGACACGCGCATCGACTGAATGCGGTCGTTAAAGCCGGAGTTGCGCAAGTTGTCCACGTCGTTATCGAGCGTCAGCGCCTGACCACGAAAATCAATTTCCGAATAGACGTCAACGCGCGCCCGGCCACCGGTCGGATACGGGGCTGGAGAATTGTGGTTGCCCGAATTGGCGATCACGCCGCCAGCGATGGCGCCGATGAGGGCAACCACAGGATCAACCTGCACGGTCGTTGGCGGTGGTGGCGGCACGGGCAACGGTTGTGGCCGCGGCTGGTCGAGCACGCGCGCGCTGACGATGCGGTAGTTGAGCTGCGCACCGAGATCGTTGTAGCGCCCGGGAGGCAATGCCTGGCAGCGTCCGCCATAGTTGTAATCGGTACAAATCTCCCACGTGCCACCCGTCACGATGGCTGAAGACGGGCTGCCAATCGGGCTGCGGCCCTGATCGAAGTCGGCGACACTTTGCTCAAGATTGGTTATGCGACCCCGGAAATCACGCCCTTCAAAAAGTTGCAACTGCGCGGGGGTGTACGTGACGGCGGGTTGTCCATAGGTTACGTCGCGTATTGATTCGACGGTGTCGCCGTAGCGCCCGCCCAGATCTCGGTAATCGCCAGCAGTCAACCGCCGACAGTCGCCTGTGAAATTTTGCCCCGTGCAGGCCTCCCAGATACCAGAATCCACTCGTATCGAGCGCGCTGCGCCGATAGACAGATTGCCTTCGGAGCGGGAAACCCGCTCCGTCGCGCCGGTAAAGTCGCGACCGCTGAAAAGCCACAATTCCGCTGCGGATACGGCGGTAGCACTGGCGAGTGACGCCACCGCGAGCAATACGTTACGGACGGAACGCTTATTTTGATGAAACTTCATGCAGCCTCCTGGTTGTTCATGGGCACAGACTGTGCGAGTGCGGGCCAATGACAAAAAACGCTGTTTAGAATGACCACGTTGACATTCCCCACTCGTTTCTTGCACGCCACGGCAATCCCGAAGCGTAGCGCAAGTAGTCGCCTACGCAACCAAACTAATTCTGAATGATCGCCTTTCTCCTGCGCCGTCTCGTCCAATCATTGCTGGTATTGCTGGCGATGAGCGTGCTGGTGTTCGTCGGCGTGTATCTGATTGGCAATCCAATTGACATCCTGATCAGCAGTCAGGCTGATCAGGCCGAGCGTGATCGCGCGATTGTGGCGCTGGGCTTAGACAAATCCATTTGGTCGCAGTACGGAAGCTTTGCGTTCGGCGCGCTGACGGGCGATCTGGGCAAGAGCTTCGCGCATGGCGTGCCGGCGCTAGAGCTGATCATGACGCGGATGCCAGCCACGTTGGAGTTGGCCTTGACCGCGATGCTGATTGCGGTGGGCTTGGGCATTCCGTTGGGAATGATTGCGGGACTCAAACCGGATGGATTCATTGGTAAATCCATCATGGCGGCGTCGATTCTGGGCTTCAGCTTGCCGACGTTTTGGGTCGGGCTGATGCTGATCATGCTGTTTGCGGTGTTTCTAGGCTGGCTGCCATCAAATGGTCGCGGCGAAACGGTGGATGTATTCGGCGTGCCGTTGAGCTTTTTGACGCTGGACGGCTTGGCGCACTTGATCTTGCCTGCGGTGAATCTGGCGTTGTTCAAGTTGTCGCTGTTGATTCGGTTGACGCGTGCCGGTGTGCGCGAGGCGATGGCAATGGATTACGTGAAGTTTGCTCGCGCCAAGGGGTTGTCGAGCACGCGCATCGTCGGCGTGCATGTGCTCAAAAACATCATGATTCCGATTGTGACCGTGATTGGGCTGGAGTTCGGCTCGGTAGTGGCGTTTGCCGTGGTCACCGAGAGCGTGTTCGCTTGGCCGGGCATGGGCAAGCTGCTGCTCGACTCGATCAACGTGCTGGACCGCCCCGTGATCGTGGCGTATTTGCTGATCATCGTGAGCTTGTTTGTATTCATCAACCTGCTAGTAGATATTGCCTATTCAGCGCTTGATCCACGCGTGCGTCTCGCTGATTCGGGAGCACATTGATGCAGGAAGCGTCCATCTGGCGTGAAAAACTTGCTGATTTCGCTGCGAGCCGGATCGCGCTGTTTGGTCTGGCGCTGTTCGTGTTGATCGTGCTGGCAGCGCTCTTTGCGCCGTGGTTGTCGATGCAAAACCCGTACGACTTAGCACAACTCGACATCATGGATGCTCGCTTGCCCCCGGGAAGCACAGGCGGCGACGGGCAGACCTTTCTGATTGGCAGCGACGAACAGGGGCGTGACCTGTGGTCGGCCATTCTCTACGGCCTGCGCATCAGTCTGGGCGTCGGCGTGATTTCTACGCTGATCGCCGTTTCGATCGGGTTGGTAGTCGGGCTGATTGCAGCCTATCGCGGTGGTCGCTGGGATAACGTAATCATGCGTATCGTTGATATTCAATTGTCGTTCCCCGCGATTCTCATTGCGCTGATTTTGCTGGCGGTATTGGGTCAGGGCATTGGCAAAATTATCGCAGCACTGGTGACCGTGCAATGGGCCTATTACGCTCGCACCGTGCGCGGGGCGGCGCTTGCCGAGATGAGCAAGGACTACATCGCGGCGGCGAAAGGTTTGGCGTTGTCTCCCGCGCGAATTGTTTTTAATCACCTTTTGCCAAACAGCCTGCCGCCGTTGATCGTGGTCGCGTCGGTGCAGGTGGCGCACGCTATTGCGCTGGAGGCGACGCTGTCGTTTTTGGGGCTCGGCTTGCCTATTACGGAGCCGTCGCTGGGGCTGTTGATCGCGAATGGCTACCAGTACCTGCTGTCGGGGAAATATTGGGTGAGCTTCTTTCCGGGCGTGGCGCTGCTGCTGACCATTCTCAGTATCAATCTGGTGGCGGATCAGTTGCGTGATGTGCTCAATCCGAGGCTCGCGAAATGACAACTTTGCTCGACGTTAAGGGCTTGAAGACCTACTTCGCCACCACGCTCGGCGAAGTTCGCGCAGTAGACGACGTGAGCCTGGCGGTTGCTGAAGGCGAGGTGGTGGGGTTAGTCGGCGAATCCGGCTCAGGCAAGTCGGTGACCGGCTATTCGTTGATGGGATTGGTTGATGCGCCCGGTCGTATCGTCGCAGGTTCGGTCAAGCTGCAAGGTCGCGAACTGGTGGGGCTCGGCGAGCGCGACTGGCGGGCATTGCGCGGTCACGACATAGCGATGATTTTTCAGGATCCGATGCTGACATTGAATCCCGTACTGCGCATCGACACGCAAATCATCGAGGCGATCAGGGCGCATGCGGATGTGAGTGCGGCGCGCGCTCGCGAATGGGCGGCGGAGGCGTTGGCTGGCGTTGGCATTCCGTCGCCAGCGGATCGCCTGACAGCCTATCCACATCAATTTTCCGGCGGGATGCGGCAGCGCGTGGCGATTGCAATCGCGTTGTTGCACAAACCCAAGCTATTAATCGCCGACGAGCCGACCACGGCGCTGGACGTGACGATTCAGGGGCAAATTCTTGCGCAAGTTCAAACGCTCGCAACACAAATGAAAACATCGGTGATCTGGATCACGCATGACCTGTCGGTCGTCAGCGGATTGGCGAATCGCATTGCTGTGATGTATGCAGGACGTATTGTTGAAGAGGGCGCGACGACGGATGTTCTGACGAATCCTGCACATCCTTACACGCGAGGCCTGTTGCGATCTTTACCTTCGCAAAACAAGCCCGGTGAGACATTGACGCAAATTCCTGGCGCACCGCCACGCTTGCTGGGCGAACGAGTGGGCTGCTCGTTTGCGCCGCGTTGTGATCAGGCACAAGTGGTGTGCTCAGAGGCTGATCCTGACCGCACGGTGGCAGCCAATCGCGCCGTTCGCTGTCATTTCGCGTTGCGCGAAGAGGTGGCCGTATGAGCGAACCCTTGGTTGCCGTTGATCATGTTTCGCGTCAGTTCGTCAAGCCGTTGGGCTGGGCGGAAAGCCTCGCCAATCGGGTCGGTGGCGATCATCGTGAAGTTGTAGTGCATGCGCTGGATGATGTGACGCTAGACATTCAACGCGGCGAAGTGCTCGGCATCGTGGGCGAATCGGGCTGTGGAAAAAGTACGCTGGGTCGCATCGTTGCCGGATTGCTGCCTCCGTCGGCGGGGGCTGTGCGTTTCGATCCGAGCGGAAGCAACGCAAAGCTCGCGCGGCAGATGATTTTTCAGGATCCGTCAGCGTCGCTCAATCCGCGCCTGCACGTTGTTGATCAGATCGGCGAAGCCGCGGTCGCGCATGGTTTGGTGAAACCGCGTGAGATGCGTGACTACGTAGTCAATTTGCTGGCGCAGGTCGGGCTGGACGCATCCGTCCTGTCACGTTTTCCACATCAGTTTTCGGGCGGTCAGCGTGCCCGCATTGGCATTGCACGTGCCCTCGCCGTGAAGCCCGAATTGCTGGTGTGCGATGAGTCAGTCGCTGCGCTGGATGTATCCATTCAGGCGCAGGTGTTGAATCTTTTTGCGGAGCTAAAGAGGTCTTTGGGGCTCACGTACATGTTCATCAGCCATGATCTTGGCGTCGTGCAGCACCTGAGCAGCCGAGTGGCGGTGATGTACCTGGGGCGAGTCGTTGAAATTGGCTCAACCGCGTCGATTTTTTCCGGCCCTAAACATCCCTACACGCAAGCGCTACTGGAGGCGATGCCGCGTATCCGCACCGGGCATCAACGCTTTGCGGTGATCAAAGGCGAGGTCGCCTCGCCCGTCAACCCTCCGTCCGGCTGTCACTTTCATCCACGTTGTCCCCGAGCTGATGCCAAGTGCTCGGCGGTCGCGCCTGTCGCCGTGATGCGCGGCGATATACGCATCGCATGCCACTACGCCTAAATTTTTTGAACCGGAGAATAAGAATGACCAAACCTGACCGCTGGGTCATCGGCAACTGGAAAATGAACGGTTCGCTCGCGAGCAACGCGGATTTGCTTGAAGCGGTTCGCGGCAAACCGGAGTCATCGGTCAAGGTGGCGGTTTGCGCGCCGTTTCCGTATCTGAACCAGGTTCAGCGCGCACTGGGCGGCAGCGATGTTCAAAGCGGCGCGCAGGATGTGTGTGAGCATGGCTCGGGGGCATATACCGGGCAAGTGAGCGGTGCGATGCTGCGCGAATTCGGCGCGACGGTCGTGTTGGTCGGTCATTCGGAACGTCGCCAATTTAACGGTGAAACGAGCGAGCTTGTCGCCGCGAAAGCCGCTGCGGCATTGGCAACCGGCCTTACGCCGGTGATTTGCGTCGGCGAAACGCTGACCCAGCGCGTGGCGGGTCTTGCTGAGGCGACGGTTGCAGCGCAACTGGCACCTTGCGCGGTCCTGTTGGCGACGTCCAGCGCGCGCGTCGTCGTCGCTTACGAGCCTGTGTGGGCCATAGGCACCGGCAAAACCGCTTCACCGGCCGAGGCGCAGGCGATGCACGCGTTCATTCGTACGCAACTAACGGCCATTGAACCTTCGGCGGCAAGCGTCAGCGTGTTGTACGGCGGCAGCGTGAAAGCGTCGAACGCGAAAGAGCTATTTTCGCAGCCGGATATCGACGGCGGATTGATCGGCGGTGCGTCGCTCGTCGCAGCAGATTTCCTCGCCATCATTTCTGCGGCCGGGTAAGCTGTGAAAAACTCGCTGCGCTATGTATAATCGTGGGCTATGGAAATTTTTCTACTCGCGATACATGTAATAGCGGCCGCGTCAATTTTGGTGCTGGTGTTGCTCCAGCACGGCAAGGGTGCCGACATGGGCGCAGCATTTGGTACGGGTTCAGCTGGCAGCGTCTTCGGTGCCGCCGGATCGGCTAATTTTTTGAGTCGCGCGACAGGCATCGCTGCTACCATTTTTTTCGCGACCAGTATTGCATTGACTTACGTCGGTGCGCATCGGTCGTCAAGTACAACCGGGGGTGTGATGCAGGGGGTGACAGGCGACCCTGGCAAGACCGAACAATCGGCTCCAAGTCCGTCTGGCGTACCTGCACCAGCACCAGCCCGATCAGACATTCCGAAGTAATGCGGAGTGTAGTATCGAAGTAAATTTTTATAGCCGTCGTGGTGAAATTGGTAGACACGCTATCTTGAGGGGGTAGTGGCGAAAGCTGTGCGAGTTCGAGTCTCGCCGACGGCACCAACGAATAAGAGTCCCGGCAAGCAAGTTCGGGTAACAAGGAGGGCGGGGAGCATGTTGTGCACCGCCTTTTTTTTGGGGATTTTTGAGACATGGGCACTTCTACAAATTCGAATTTTCGCGATGAAGTGCCGCGTTTGCCAAGTTCGGCGACGCGCGCAGCAATTGTCGCGTACCTAGCGATACACGAGGATTGCAAGCACCGCGCAACAACGCAAATCGACCGACAAAACGGGTTTATAGACGTGTCCCTATGTCACTAGAAACTTATGTCCCGATACTGATCTTCATGATCGTGGCGCTTGCGTTCGGTTGTGTGTTGCTTGCCGTCGGCTGGTTGATCTCTCCCGACAAGCCTGATCCTGACAAATTGGCCCCATACGAATGCGGTTTCGAGGCGTTTGAGGACGCCCGCATGCGCTTCGATGTGCGCTATTACCTCGTCGCGATTCTGTTTATCCTTTTTGATCTCGAGATCGCCTTCCTGTTTCCGTGGGCGGTGGCCCTGAAGGAAATTGGCTTTGCCGGTTTCCTGTCGATGATGGTGTTTTTAGGCATCCTCACAGTCGGTTTCATTTACGAGTGGAAAAAGGGCGCGTTGGACTGGGAATAGTTCCTGGTCTTGCTGCCGGAGTGCATTGATTTATGAGTCTTGAAGGCGTCCTCGAAAAAGGCTTCGTTACGACGAGTCTTGACACGCTGATTAACTGGTCGCGTAACGGCTCAATGTGGCCGATGACATTTGGTCTGGCCTGCTGCGCGGTTGAAATGATGCACGCGGGTGCGGCACGTTACGACCTAGATCGTTTCGGCATCGTGTTTCGCCCGAGCCCACGACAGTCGGACGTAATGATCGTGGCCGGCACGCTGTGCAACAAGATGGCTCCAGCACTGCGCAAGGTGTACGACCAGATGGCCGAGCCGCGTTGGGTGATCTCGATGGGGTCCTGCGCAAACGGTGGCGGCTATTACCACTACAGCTATTCGGTCGTGCGTGGCTGCGATCGTATCGTTCCCGTTGATGTATACGTGCCCGGCTGCCCGCCGACTTCTGAGGCTTTGATCTACGGGATTCTGCAATTGCAGAATAAGATTGCTCGTACCAACACCATCGCAAGGGCTTAAGCGCCATGCTGAAAGACATCATTGCTGAGGTGTTGGGCGCCAAAGCGGTATCGCTGGTAGCCGCGCTTGATGAAGTTACGGTTGAAGTCGCAGCTAAAGACTGGCTGAACGTGTGCACCACATTGCGTGATCATCAGAAGTCACGCTTTGACACAATGGTTGACCTCTGTGGTGTCGATTATTCGATCTATGCAGAGGAAGTTCGCGACACAAAAAAGTATGCGGTGGTTGTTCACCTACTGTCAGTGACATTGAATCAACGCCTTCGCGTACGTTGTTTTGCTGAGGACGACAGCTTCCCCGTCGTGCATTCGCTCGTCGACATCTGGCCCGCTGCGAACTGGTACGAACGCGAGGCGTTTGACCTGTACGGCGTAATTTTTGAGGGTCACCCGGATTTGCGTCGACTGCTGACTGACTACGGCTTTGTCGGTCATCCCTTCCGCAAGGACTTCCCCACTTCAGGTTATGTCGAGATGCGCTACGACCCCGAGCAGCGCCGCGTGTTGTATCAACCCGTCACGATTGAACCGCGCGAAAATGTGCCGCGTGTGATTCGTGAAGATTCGTACGCGCATTAGAGCGAATTAGAGCAAAGCAAAATGGCTGAAATTCGCAACTACACAATGAACTTTGGGCCGCAGCATCCTGCGGCGCACGGCGTGCTGCGCCTCGTGCTTGAACTTGATGGCGAGACCATTGAGCGCGCCGATCCGCACATTGGTTTGCTGCATCGCGCGACTGAAAAACTCATCGAAAGCAAGACGTACTTGCAGGCG
>JANXNO010000123.1 GCA_025354075.1 Burkholderiales bacterium
GCTCGTGAGTTCGAACGCGCGCAGGAAATTGTCGAACGAACACAGCGGTCCGGCGTGCTCGATGGGCGCGCCGGGAATGTCGTAGGCCACGGCATTGTTGGCCTCGGCGAAGGCGAACACTTCGTTCGTCGGCACATAGAAAAACTCGGCACGCGGATCGATGAAACGACGCACCAGCCACGGGCACGCAATGCGATCAATTTTCGGTCGCGCGCGCGTGACCCAGCGGCTGGCCGATTCGCCGGTGACGCCAAGGTCAGGACGTTTTTTTACGCGCGGTGCATCGGTTTCCATCCATTGCCGCAGACCACCTTCAAGGAAAGTCGCATCGCGGTTGGGTGTACGTAATTTTTCTGCACCGGTGATGCCGACGTGCAGGCCCTTGACGCAATAGGCTACGGCGCTGGTCACGTTATTTATTTCGTCGGGTGGAACGTCGCCAGCATCGTAATTCCAGCGGATTGCGCCGGGAATAAAGTAGTCGCTCGCAGCGAAATCTTCGGTTTTGCGCACATCAACAAAGAGCGGTGCGTCGGGCGTGCCAACGAGACGCGACGACGTTGCGGAAGACGTGGATGAGGGTTGAGGTGAAGCGGTGTCCATCGAGAACCTTTCGTGCCTTTTTGTGGCAGAGAGTGCTGCAGATTGGACGAGACACCGTCAGGGCAACGTGAAGTTTCTCGCGTTGCTAATGGGTTCTGCGATTAACCCACAGCTGATAGCTTACACCAAACGAAGCAGCAGGTTACACCAGCAACGCCGGACCGCGAGCGCCACCGATTGCACGAACAGCGCCCCCGCGTCGACGCATAAAAAATACGTGAAAGCGTCACTTTACATTCGGCAAAAAAGCCATGTTCACGCGGTCTGTTTGCGTGCCTGCGTTCAATCGCGTGGTTGACTTTGTTTCGGACTCAATCACCCACCCCGTCGAGCGTTGAATGCGTTGTGTCATGACCGACCCAGCGTCCACTGCATCTTGTCGACGCGAGTTCAATTCGGCCTCGTCCGGTTTGCTTGCAACGATTTCACTCACCATTTTTTTGAGTGCAGCTGCGTAGGCAGCGCTGTCGTAGCGCGTTGCAATCGTGAGCGTGAATTCATCACGGTTCGTGGTCGCGAGCGTGGTGCTGATTGACGCGGTCGCGGGCAATGGCGCGCCGCCAAACGGGTTGGGCAAACTTACGGCTACCTGATCGACCGTGCTGGTGTCGTATTCACCGCCCACCGCGGACATCAAATCAGAAACAAAGCCGGTGGATTTGGCGAACACATCGGCAGTGACAAACACCTTGCGCAATTGCTCGGTGATGTCCTTGCGCAACGCTGCGGGCACCGGGCGACCAAACCATTGTGATGACCCACCCACGGCCGAAAAGAACGATTCGCGAATGCGTTCAATGTCGGGAATGGCGACCGCACCTGCGGCGGGCTGCAGCACCATGTCGAGCGGAATGCCTGCTAACTGCGTCCAAATATTCTGGCGCATCGACGGCGTTTCACATCGATCATCGGCCTTGAGCGCTGTCAACAAAAAGCGCATATGCGCCGACGTGGCATCGCGCTGCCGGACGGTGACGGCGAGGCGTCCCGACAAGCTGCAGTGTCCACCCGTGAGATCGCCTGCGCGTTCGACACGTGTGCTCACCTGATACACGCGGGTTTGGCCTGCGGCCCATCCAAACGGCACGGTAATCACTTCGGCAGACGCGCTCGCGACCGACAGCGTCAGCGTGGTGCAGAAAATGAGGGCGCGATAAGCAGTCGTCTCGCGAGTCATGAATTTCGTCGTGCGTCGCGGGGTTGGCGATTTCATGCTGACGTTGTACAGCGTGAACGCAACGTTGTCACTTGGTGGCAAATGTGGGGGCGAGTGCAGTCACCGGCTTAACGCCAAACACGATGCCAACGGTTACCAGCGCCAGCCCGAGCAACAAATTCCAATAAAGCGGTTCACCCAAAAAAAGTACTGCGCCAAGCGCCGATAACCCCGGCACCACAGCTGTAATCATCGTTGAACGGATCGGGCCAAACGTTTCGACCATGCGCACGAAGGTGATTCCGGAAATCACGACTGAGCCGATGCCCTGCACCAGTGCCTGAAACACGATCTCGCTCCACGGCGCTTCGCGCAGATGGCTCACCAGCACGCCCGTCCACGCAAGCAGCGCGTACACCGGCACAAAGGTGAACGTCGCGAACACGCACACGGCGATAGTCGCCGGAATCGCAGCCATTGCGTGCTTGCGCGTCATCACGGTGTAGCTGCTCCACACAAACGACGAGGCGAGAAACAGCACATCGCCCTTCCACACGTCGCCGCCACCAATGCCTACCAGTGCGCGCAACAAGCTCGCGCCGCCCACCAGCAAGCCACCGGTGATGATGAGTGCCAGCCCAAACCAGCGTCTGCCAGTGACGGGTGTGCCGATCACGACCAGCGCGATCAGCGTCGTCCATAGCGGCAACATGCCGGGCATCAACACCGATGCGTGCGCTGCCGGTGCATACAGGAAGCCGCTGTAGGCCAAACTTGCGTAGAGCACCGCCGCAAGCATGCCCGCCATAACCGTGATGCGCCACGGGTAGGGCGACAGACCGAGCCACATCTGCGCTGCGCCCGGCTCGCCGCGTTCGCGCGCGCGACGCACCCACCACCAGCCCCACGGCACCATGACGAGTCCGGCACCGACCATGCGCACGAACGCAATGTCGAGCGGCGTCAATGTCTTGTGCGCCATCGCTCGCGCAATGATGATGAAGCTGGTCCAGATGGCGACCGTGATGATCGCGGAGGCGATGCCGATGGTTCGCCTCGACGTGTATTTCGAAAATTGCATCGGAGTGATTATCGGGTGAACTTCGCGACAGCAGCGCGCAATTCACGCGGCCTAGAATGCAAAGGTGACATCCATAAAAAACGTAGTTTCAGCAGGCGCGCTCTTTGCCGCCGCCGCGCAGTTCGGCTTTGCTGCCAAAGCCATCTTCATCAAACTCGCATACGCCGCGCATCCCGGGCTGGATGCGGTGACGTTGCTGGCGTTGCGCATGATCTTTTCGTTGCCGTTCTTTCTGCTCATGGCGTGGTGGGCGCGGCGTGAGAGCAAGGGCGCAGCGCCCGTGCCGCTGACGCGCAAAGACTGGGGCTTTGTGTTGTTGCTTGGGTTCATCGGCTATTACCTGTCGAGCTTTCTGGATTTTTGGGGATTGCAATACATCAGCGCTGGCTTGGAGCGGCTGATTCTGTTTACCAATCCCACCATCGTGGTGGTGATTTCGGCGCTGTTTCTGGCGCGACCGATCACGCGGCGCGTAGCCATCGCATTGCTCGTTTCGTACGCGGGATTGGGCCTCGCCTACTGGCATGATCTGGCGATTACCAACGACACCAATGCGCTGGTTGCAGGCACCGGCCTTGTGTTCATGAGTGCGATTTGTTACGCGGTGTACATGGTGCTCGGCACCGGCCTCACGCGACGCATTGGCAGCATGCGCTTCACGGCGTACATGATGCTGGTGGCCACTTTTTTTGTGCTCGCACAGTTCATCATCATGCGGCCTTTTTCGGCGCTTGATTTGCCGATGAAGCTTTACGCGTACAGCGTGTGCCTCGCGGTGTTTTCAACGGCCGTGCCGGTGTGGATGATGGCGGAAGCGTTGAAGCGAATCGGCGCGAGCGACGCCTCGATGATCGGCAGCGTCGGCCCGGTGCTCACCATCTTTCTGGGTGCCGCGTTTTTGGGTGAACAGATCTCGGCGTTACAACTGGTTGGGGCTGCATTGGTGCTGGGCGGTGTGGCGATGATTTCGCTGGGGCGCTCGCCAGTGCCGCAACCGGTGACACCGCCGACGCGCTAGTCAAGGCAGCGTGTCCTCGCACTGGTAATTCCACTGCTTTGAAAAAATCACCTGATCGCCGACGGGTCGCGTGGTGTCAATCACACACCCAAGGTAGCTCAAGGTAATCCATAGTCGTGCACCTTTGACGTACGGCGACTTTCGCGAAATGCCGAACGTATCCTTGAGTTCATACTGAGGCCCCGACTGGTCGGGGACATACATATCCAGCAAACCCGGCTTGACGGTTTTTTCCTTCGCTCGGTAGCCAAATCGCTCTGCGTTCCCGTTAACCAGCTGGCCGTCTTCCTTCCAGTTATTCATGTACAGGCCTTTGCCCAGAATGCCTTCGGACGGCACCTGAAAGCCATCACTTTCGGGAATCCACTCGGCGTCCGGTTTGGCCGTCCATGTTGAGCCCGTCCAGTCGCCGAGTTTGCTCCATGCGCCGCCTTTGATTTTCTGCCGGTATTCGTAGCGGGAGGGGTTGGGCAGGTTGGGATTAAGTTTGAGCCTGACGATGAATACGCCCTGCATGGAATACCAGGAGAATTTATCGGTGCGTAGCAGCAACGGTTCGGTGGTGGCATGCGTAAACGACGCGACCGGGTTTGACTCGTCGGCAACGCCCTGCATCGTGTACGGGTACGAGCGCAGGACCGACGCCTCCTGCTTCCGGCCGACGTTTTCGAGCTCCATGATGATCACGCCCAGCGTATTGGCACCTACCTTACCGTCCGCGGCAAATTTGAACGGGTAGAGCGGCGACTGCTGCATCTTGTAGACGGCTTGCACGGTCGCCGCGTCGAACACGCCTGAGGTCTTGGCGTTGGCGAAATTCTGGATGATGGCGGTGGCCTGCTGCGAGTAGCCTCGTTCCTTGTTGTAGCTGATCGCCGAATTCGTATTCAATGACATAAGTGTCCTCTTTTTGCTGAATACCGAATCGGCGGTGAAATCACCAGGTGCGCCCGTTGTGCTGCACGAGAGATTGCCAGCACGCCAACGTGCTGGCTGCGATCTGCTCTAGGTGGGTCTACGCGCGACGCTTGAGCGCGATGACAGAGGTCAGTACAAACAGCAACGCGGCCAACAGCGTCAGGCCACCCGCGCCCAGCGCGTCAACAGCGGCGGCAACGCCATTGCCCACGACGCGTGCCGCCGTCGCCGAGATGCCGGGTGTACCGTTTCCGCAGATAATGCTGTAACCGCCAATGGTCGCCAGGGCGCTGCACTGCATCATCAAATCAGCCGTGAAACTGCCCGGATTTGCGCCGAGAAACTTGATGTTGACTGTGCATGTGGCGTTGTTGACGTACTGCGTGGTGGTGTTGCAGGTGCCGCCTACAATCTGAAACTGATTGCCAAGATTGGGACTCAAGGCGATTTGGTTGTAAGTAAGCGAGGGGGAGTTGCCCGTTAGCGCCGTTAACGTAACCGTGTAGGTCTGGCCAGCCACCACGTTCGTCGGCACAGTGGAAGCGTCGCTGCGCGCAAAGGCGGTAGTTCCGGTTATGCCTGCCCAAGCTTGGTTGCCTGCCAGCACAAACGCGCCAATCAGCCCCAAAGTTGCCAAAAATCGGTTATGCATAGGTGAATCCCCCTTCATGTGTTGTTGAGATAATTTTGAAGTTTAGGGCGCGATCGCCTTGCTGGCAACGCATACTTCGTACGGGGCGTTGATTTTTTGAGAGGCGAGCGGTTGTTGACACTGGCGCAATGGGCGTGGATTGTAATTTTTGGCGGTTTCGCGGTGACTCTGGTTGCCGAGACCATGTGGCCCAGGCACGCGTGGACACAGCAGGAGCGACTGCGCCACCTGTCGCGCAATCTCATGATGTGGCTGTTGTTGGTGTTAGTGGTCAACGTATTGAGTGTGTGGTTGGTCAGTCCACTACTCGCAGCTGCGGCGCAGTTTCACCTCGGCTTGCTTGGGATGGGCTCGACGCCCTACTGGCTGGCGTTTGTGATCGGGTTTGTCTGCGCTGATTTTTCTGATTACGTGCTGCATCGGGCGAGCCACCAGTGGCGTCCGCTATGGCTGTTGCACGCGGTGCATCACTCGGATCAGCGGCTCGACGTGTCGAGTTCGCTGCGGCAGCACCCGCTGTTTTATGTTGCTGTGATGGCCCTGCGTGTGGTGCTCACCTTTGCCATTGGCGCGCCGATTGAATCGCTGGCGGTGCGCGATATTTGTGCGGTGGTGAGCTCGCACCTGCACCATGCCGCCATCGCCTGGTCACCGGGCGCGGTGACACGCTGGCAGCGCTGGATCGGCTGGCTGATCGTCACGCCTGCCGCGCACTGGATGCATCACGACCCCGACCCGGCGCTGACCAACAGCAATTACGGGCAACTTTTTTCGCTCTGGGATCACCTGTTCGGTACCTTCCGCGCGCCGCAGCTGCCCGTGCATGAGAGCGGGCTCGATGCGCTGCGCGCTCCGCAGTGGCACACCGTGGGCGGCATGCTGCAAACGCCGTGGCGCGCGCGGCACTACGACAAGTTTTGACCGCGATTACGCGTAACCGACGCCCTGCGTATTGACGAACAGCGAGTACACCGAGGTGCTCGCCGTCATGAACAGGCGGTTGCGGTGAATGCCGCCGAAGCACAGGTTGGCGCAGCGCTCGGGCAGATCGATGCGGCCAATCAATTTGCCCTGCGGGTTGAACACATGCACGCCGTCGAGCCCTGCGCTGCCCATGCCCCAGCCGCACCACAAATTGCCGTCGATGTCGCAACGAAATCCATCGGGGGTGCCGACACCTGCGTGGATGAGAACGCGGCGATTAGTGAGCGTGCGGCCATCGATCACATCGCACGCCAGAATTTTGCGCGGCGTGCCGCGTGATTCGACGATGTACAGGATCGATTCATCGGGCGAAAACATCAGTCCGTTCGGGAAATTGATGCCCTCCGCAGCCACGCTGATTGACCCGTCGACATCGATGCGATACACGTTAGTCGGTAGTTGCGGCTCGGCTTTTTCGCCCTCGTAAAAACTCAAAATGCCGAACGATGGATCGGTGAACCACACCGAGCCGTCGGACTTCACCACCACGTCATTCGGCGAGTTGAGTGGCTTGCCTTCAAACGAATCGGCCAGCACGGTGATGCGTCCGTCATGTTCGGTTCGCGTGACGCGGCGCGTGAGGTGCTCGCAGGTGACGAGGCGGCCCTGACGGTCACGGGTATTGCCATTGCCGTTGTTGGACGGTTTGCGGAATGGGCTCACCGCGCCCGTCTCTTCATGCCAGCTATACATGCAGTTGCCAGGCACATCGCTCCACACCAGCATGCGGCTGTCGCCCAGCCACACGGGCCCTTCCGCCCAGCGGTAGCCATGCGCAATGCGCTCCACCTTCGCCGCTGAAACACGATAACGATCAAACGACGGATCAATGCTGACCACAGCCGGATCGGGGTAACGGGGGCTGGGTTGCCAGTCGGACATGGAAGCCTTCTTTTAATCGTGTCGTGACGGGTTTGGCTGAACTATACGGCGTGTTGCTGCTGGGCGTTTCGCGGATTTTTGAAGGATCAGCTTTCTTGTGAAAGTGCCTAATTAGTTTGGCTTAGTGCGGTATTTTTGCTTAAGTCGACTTAAATCGCTTTCATGCTTTACGCCCATATCAAATAAGGGTTCCAATCGAAAGCTGCTAGCTGGTTTTCTTTGCTGGGCGCTTCCAGTTCGGGATGCTGACCTGCTTGCCACGCGCCACGCTCAGCGCGCCTGCGGGTGCATCTTTGGTGATGGTGCTGCCGCCACCGACGGTGCCGCCCGTACCGATGGTGACAGGCGCGATCAGCACGCAGTTGGAGCCCACATGCACGTCGTCTTCGATCACCGTGCGGTGCTTGTTGGCACCGTCGTAATTGGCGGTGATGGAGCCCGCGCCGTAGTTCACCCGCTCGCCCACCGTCGCATCACCCAAGTACGCGAGATGATTGGCCTTTGCGCCCCTGGCGAGCGTTGAATTTTTGACTTCGACGAAGTTGCCGATGTGCACCTCGTCGCCGAGTTGCGCACCGAGGCGCAGTCGCGCGAACGGCCCGATCAGCGCGCCCTCGCCCACCGTGCAGCCTTCGAGATGGCTCATCGCATGCACGGTGGTGTTGTGGCCAATCGTCGCGTCTTTGAGCACACAGTTGGGACCGATGCTGACGTTGTCGCACAGGGTGACGACGCCGCTGAATACGCAGCCAACGTCGATGAACACATCAATGCCGCAGATGAGTGTGCCACGCACATCAATGCGCGCCGGATCGGCTAGAGTCACGCCCGACTGCAAAAGTTTTTCCGCTTCGCCGCGTTGCACTTCGCGCTCGAGTGCTGCAAGTTGGGCCTTGTCATTCACGCCGGCAATCTCCGATTCGTTGGCGGGTTGCGCGGTCGCGACGGTCAAGCCATCAACGCTTGCCATCGCGATCACGTCGGTCAGATACAGCTCGCCCTGCGCGTTGTGTGGCGTGAGTTGGGCGAGTGCGCCGCGCAGCCACGCGGTGGGCGCGGCCATGATGCCGCTGTTGATTTCGTTGACGGCGAGTGTGGTGGCGTCATTCGCAGCCAGCGCGTCTTTGTGCTCGACTATTTTCAGCACATCGCCCGCTGCGTTACGCACGATACGTCCGTAGCCGGTCGCGTCCTTCATGTTGCAGGTGAGCAGCGCGAAGGTTCTCTCATTGACCAGTGCGACGAGTGCAGCCAATGTTTCGCTGCGAATCAGCGGCGTGTCGCCGGTGACCAGCAACGTGATGCCGTCGTCGGTGATGGGCGCGAGCCCCACCGCCGCTGCGTGCCCGGTGCCGTTCTGCGGACTCTGCAACGCAAACGTCACAGTGCTGCCAGCAAGCGCTTTGGTCACCTGTTCAACGCCGTGTCCGACTACGACGACGGTCTTTGACGGCTTCAACGCGGCCACGCTCGCCAGTGAATGCGCCAGCAAAGGCCGTCCCGCGAGGGGTTGCAACACTTTCGGCAACTGCGATTTCATGCGTGTGCCTTTGCCGGCGGCCAGGACGATGACGGAGAGTTCTGATTGCATAAGGGCACTACCATAAATTCATTTTCGGGCGAACTGCGGCGTTGCACGGTGCTCGCAATCCTCATGTACCAGGGCGTACATTCCGGTTGCTCCGCGCCGTGCGCCATGCATTTCATCCCGAAAAATGAATTTCTGGAAGTGCCCATAAGCAGGTGTGATTGCAGGAATGTGACGGCGTGCAGGGATTCTACGGACGCGCGCGCTGCGTGTGCTTCCTACAATGTGCGGACTAAGATTGCCAAGGTGGAATGAAATGCGCACTGTTTATCTGGCCGGCGCGGTGGCTATCGGGCTGTTGTCGGTGCTGGGGTCAACGGCGGCCTATGCCGCTGACGACTGCAAAAGTCGCGGCGAGCTCGACAGCAATTATTGCGATGAGGACAACAACCTCGTGGCCGAGCCACCGAAGGATAAGGCAAAGTGGAAAGACCCATCGACGCTCGTCTTTGCCTACACGCCGATTGAAGATCCGGCTGTGTACGCCAATCTGTTCAAAGGCTTCACCGAATATCTGGGTGCATGTACGCAAAAAAAGATTGTGTATTACACCGTGCAAAGCAACGCCGCGCAGATCGAGGCGATGCGTTCGGGGCGCTTGCATGTGGCGGGCCTTGCGTCCGGCGAAACCGGGTTTGCGGTGAATCTCGCCGGTGCGGTGCCGTTTGCCATCAAGGGCAACAAGGACGGCCCACGTATGTATCGCCAAGTGGTGGTGGTGAAAAAGGAAAGCACGATCAAGACGATTGCGGACCTCAAAGGTCGCAAGGTGGCACATACCGCGCCGTCGTCAAATTCAGGCCACCTCGCACCCCTCGCGCTGTTCCCGAAAGAAGGCATCACGCCGGGCAAGGACTACGCGATTTTGTTTTCCGGCAAGCATGATCAATCGCTCGCGGGCGTGCTCAAGGGCGACTATGAAGCGGCACCGATCACCAGCGACATCTATGACCGCTGGATCATGCGCGGCCAGATGAAGGCCGACGACACGCGCATCATTTATCGCTCGGGCACCTTCCCGACCTCGTCGTTTGCGTATGCGCATGACCTCGCGCTACCGCTCGCTGACAAGATCAAGAAGTGCTTCTTCGACTACAAATTTTCGCCCGAGATGCAAAAAGAATTTCTCGGCGACGACCGCTTTTTGCCAGTCGATTACAAGAAGGACTGGGAACTGGTACGCGCGGTTGCCGTAGCGTCGGGAACGCCGTATAACCGCTTGCAGTTTGATAAAGAAAACGCAAAGAAAAAATAGGGAGATGACCATGAAAAAACTTTTGATTGTTGCCGGCACGCTTGCGAGCGT
>JANXNO010000126.1 GCA_025354075.1 Burkholderiales bacterium
GTGCAGTTGAATCCCGCCGATGCGGCCAAACGTAGCGTCATTGAAGGCCAGACCGTGCGGGTCTTCAACCATCGCGGTGTAATGAAACTCCCGGTTGCTGTGACAGACGATACGCGTGTGGGCGTCGCCACGATCTTGTGGGGCCACTGGCGCAATCATCCGGGCGCGGAGGGGTTCGTGAACGATTTGACGAGCCAGGCGCTCACTGATTTCGGCGGTGGCGCGACGTTTTACGATTGTCGGGTTGAAGTCGCCGCGATTTAGTTTTTTGTAGGAGCGGCTTGCCGCGACCACGCCAGCGACAGCCAACGGAGGTCGCGACAAGTCGCTCCTACAAAGTGATATTGAAGGAATTACGCTATGGAAAAAATTCACAAAACCGATGCCGAATGGCGCGCAATGCTCACCGCCGAGCAATACAAAGTCGCGCGCGAGCACGGCACCGAGCGCGCGTTCACCGGCGTCTTCGCCGACCATCACGCCAAGGGCACCTACACCTGTGTCTGCTGCGGCGAACCGGCGTATTCATCCGACGCGAAGTTTGAGTCCGGCACCGGCTGGCCGTCGTTCTGGCAGCCAGCGTCGCCTGAAAATGTGGAAACAAAAGAAGACAACAGCTGGTTCTCGCGCCGCACCGAGGTGCATTGCGCCAAATGCGACGCGCATCAGGGCCACGTGTTCCCCGACGGGCCGAAGCCAACGGGCCTGCGTTACTGCATCAATTCAGCGTCGCTGAATTTCGTTCCGGAAAAATAATCTGGGCGACTCGCGGAGGACTTTTCAGCCACAATGCGTCGCCGATAGCGCCATCAGCTTTTCAATAAAAGCGCGGCGGCATTGGGGCTGAAGGCCATTTTTCCAAAAAACTCGACAACCGCGATAAATCGCCTTTAGCCCCAACGCAGTGGTCGTTTCAGCACAAAGCTGTTCCTTTCGGTGTACCAGAAAATCTGGTTGCTAAGTTGCGGAAGGCAGCGGCAACGCGACGATGAATTTGCTGCGTTGCGTGACAAATCGGGTTCGCACATTACGCACGTTGTTGGCCGCCGTGAATACGCGCTGAACCAGTGCCTGGTACGCGGCCATGTCCCGAAGCGTGAGCATCAGCGTGAAATCGACACTCGGCGCGGTTCGATAGACCTGCGTCACGCTCGACTCGTCGCAAACGAGCGCGTCAAACGCGTCAAACCGCTCTGCGTTCTGCACGTCCAGCGTAATCTCGGTGATCGCGAGCAACAGCGGCCCGAGCTTGGCGGGCGACAGAATCGCCACCGTTTTCTCGATCACGCCGGCCTCGGAAAGCGCGCGAACGCGGCGCAGCGACGTTGCGGCCGACGTGAACACTTTCTCCGCCAGTGCTTGATTGGAAAGCGCGGCATCTTGCTGCAGCGCGTGAAGAATTCTCAGGTCAAGCTCGGTTAGCTGCAATTTACTCTCGCTTCTCTACGTTATCTGATATTTTCCATCAAACTCTTAATTTTCCGCAATATTCCTTCATAAATTGCAGCAAAACGCAAACCCGCGTCAAGCGCAGCGCTCTATGCTTCGGCAATCAAAAGTTTGAGTTTGGATCGCAACCATGTGCGGAATCGTCGGCGCAGTCGCATCGCGGAACATCACCCCCATCCTTGTCGAAGGCCTAAGGCGGCTCGAATATCGCGGCTACGACTCGTGCGGCGTCGCGGTGCATGCCGATGGCGGACTCAAGCGCGCGCGCAGCGTCAGCCGCGTCGCCGAACTGGCGCGCGAGGTTGACGAAACGCATCTCATGGGCTTCACCGGCATCGCGCACACACGTTGGGCAACGCACGGTACCCCTGCGCTCAACAACGCGCATCCCCACTTCAGCCGCGACCGCATCGCGTTAGTCCACAACGGCATCATCGAGAACCACGACCAGCTGCGCGACGAACTCAAGATGCGCGGCTATGTGTTTGAAAGCCAAACCGACACCGAGGTCATCGCGCATCTGGTCGATCACTTATACGACGGCGATCTGTTCGCCGCCGTGCAGCAGGCCGTGCAGCGCCTGCAGGGCGCGTACGCCATCGCCGTGTTCTGTCGCGACGAGCCGCATCGCGTCGTAGGCGCAAGGAACGGCTCGCCGCTCCTCGTAGGCGTCGGCCAGGGCGAAAATTTCCTCGCGTCCGATGCGATGGCGCTCGCGGGCGTGACCGATCAAATCACCTATCTTGAGGAGGGCGACGTTGTTGACTTGCAGCTCGGTCGCGTGTGGATCGTGGATCGCACGGGTCGCGAATTGAGCAACGCTGAGCGTCCGGTGAAAACGGTGCACGCGCATTCCGGCGCGGTCGAGCTCGGGCCGTATCGCCACTACATGCAGAAGGAAATTTTCGTGCAGCCGCGCGCGATTTCGGACACGCTCGAGGGCATTGAAGGCATCGTGCCCGAACTGTTCGGCGAGCACGCAGCGGCCACGCTCTTCGCGGTGGACAGCGTGCTGATCCTCGCGTGCGGCACCAGTTATTACAGCGGCCTCACCGCCAAATACTGGCTGGAAAGCATCGCAAAAATCCCGTGCAACGTCGAGGTCGCCAGCGAATATCGCTACCGCGACAGCGTGCCGAATCCGCGCGCGCTGGTCGTCACCATTTCGCAATCCGGCGAAACGGCCGACACGATGGCCGCGCTCAAACACGCGCAATCGCTCGGCCACATTCACACGCTCACCATCTGCAACGTCGCCACCAGCGCGATGGTGCGCGAATGCGCGCTCGCGTACATCACGCGCGCGGGCATCGAGATCGGCGTCGCCTCCACCAAGGCATTCACCACGCAACTCGCCGCGCTGTTTTTGCTCACGCTGGTGCTCGCCAAACAGCGCGGCCACTTAAGCGCAGACGACGAGGCCGCGCACCTCAAAGCGTTGCGCCACCTGCCCGTCGCGCTCGCCAGCGTGCTCGCGCTGGAGCCGCAAATCATCGCGTGGTCAGCCGAATTTGCGCGCAAAGAAAACGCGCTCTTCCTCGGTCGCGGCCTGCACTACCCGGTCGCACTCGAAGGCGCGCTGAAGCTTAAAGAAATCAGCTACATCCACGCCGAAGCCTACCCCGCAGGCGAACTCAAACACGGTCCGCTGGCACTCGTCACCAACGAAATGCCGGTCGTCACCATCGCCCCCAACGACGCCCTGATCGAAAAGCTCAAATCGAACATGCAAGAAGTGCGCGCCCGCGGCGGCCAGCTGTATGTCTTCGCCGACGCCGATTCGCACATCAAGTCCAGCGAAGGCGTGCA
>JANXNO010000212.1 GCA_025354075.1 Burkholderiales bacterium
CTCGCTGCGACGCTGTCTGCGGTCGGTGGAATTCCGGTTGCAGGGCTCGCGTTGATTCTGGGCATTGACCGCTTTATGTCAGAGGCCCGTGCATTGACCAATCTTGTAGGCAATGGTGTGGCGACGCTGGTGGTGGCACGATGGGTGGGCGATTTGGACGAGGCGAAAATGAGTCGCCAGCTGGATCGCGGCCCAGGCTATGTGGATGACGAAGAGCCGGAAGCGGTGATTGACGCCGAAGTCAATCACATGGCGGTGGTGAAGTAACGCGGTTGCCGTAGGGTGGGCACGTTGTGCCCACCAGCGGTCTGCAAGGAAAGCCATTGGCCAAGGCGACGCGATGGTGGGCAGAGGCTGCCCACCCTACAAAAATTCGACCTTCTCGGATAACGCAGATTCGCAACGATCGCGCGAGTGTGTCGCCTTAATCGTGACGCCGATCACGGTTACTCACCATTCGTGTGTGCAGCGCGGTGATCGCCTTGCTGCCCGTCTTCTCGAAGGCGAACGGCAGCACCGCATGCACAAAGCACGCGCAGCTCGCCTTAAACAGCGCCCAGCCGAAACCACCCGCCGTCACGAAGTGCTCTGAATACGACTCGCCGACCGACGCTGGATGCTCTGAGAAGGCGCGGTTGACGTTGCTGATGATGGAGTGGTTTTGCATGGTCTTGCATCGGATGTGTGTATGCATAAATCATAGAAGTCGCGGCGTAGCAGTGGTTTGCCAAATTCACTTGCGGGGCATCATTCAGAGGAAATAAAATCTACGTAAATAGTTATTTGGAGAAATAAATTGCTAGATACTGTTGATCGAAAGATTCTTGAACTCCTTCAGGTAGATGTGACGCTTCCGCTTGCCGCGCTGGCAGAGCACGTCAATCTGACGCAAACGCCCTGCTGGCGGCGGGTGCAACGGCTAGAGACGGAGGGCTACATCACGCGTCGCGTCGCGCTGTGCGACCCAGTGAAACTGAATGTCGGCGTCACCGTGTTCGTCTCGATCAAAACGCGGCAACACAACGCCAAGTGGTTTGACCAGTTTGCAGCGTCGGTCAGCGCGATTCCTGAGGTCGTCGAGTTCTACCGCATGAGCGGCGACATTGATTACCTGCTGCGCGTGGTCGTGGCGGATATCGCAGGCTATGACCTGGTTTACAAAAAACTCATCCGCTCGGCTGAATTGTTCGACGTCAGCTCGTCTTTTGCGATGGAGCAGATCAAATACACCACCGCGCTGCCAGTGTCAGGTGCGTGAAACTTTGGCGGTAGCTTTTGGCTTAAAGAGCCGCGCAACAAGGGCGTAGCCCGCTAAAGTGGTTCCAGTCGATAAACGACTCTTTGCTGGACTAAGCCCATATTTAATGGGTGTTTACAACAAAAGCTGTTATCTACCAGCTAGCATTTTTTCATCACCCAGGCGCTGGGTGAAGACATACAGCGCAATCCCGCAAATCAGCGCGGGCACCGCCCACATTGCCAGCCAGTCGAGCCGCAAAATCGTCTCGGCGCGCAGCACTTTTGACAGCACGGCGTACTGCCCGTTGACCGGCACCCAGGTGTCCCACCACGGTGCTTTGGTTTGCCGGAAGATGCTGATCAGTGGCAACAGGCCGACCATCGACACGCCCACCGACAGTGAGCTTTGCGCCTCTTTTGCGGTCTTGCCGGCGGCACCGAACGCCAGCAGAACGGCGGGCACCATGAAGGCGAACGGCACCAGCACCGCCATGAATCCGGCGAACTCGCGCACCCCGAAATTGAACGGCAAACCGAGCTTGCCCAGTGGCACTACTTGCAACGCGATCAGAAAGCCCACCAGCGAGGCCGTGACCGCAAGGAGGTTGATCATCGACACGGCGAGCCACTTGCCAATCGCGAGCTCCGACACGGCCACGGGCGTGGTCAGCAGCGGTTCCAGCGTCTGCCGCTCGCGCTCGCCAGCCGTTACGTCCAGCGCGGCGGCAATAGCCCCCATGAGCCCGGCAAACAGCGCATAAAAGCTCATCACCTGCAACAGTCGCGCGCTGCGTTGCTCCGCGGTGGCCAGATCAAGTTCTTCGACCTGTAATGGCCGCGCCACGGCGGGCGCGATGCCGCGCAAAATCATGCGCTCGTTGCCAATCATTTCGGCATAGATACGCAGCTCGCGCGAAAGGCGACCCGCGATCGGTGCCGAGCCGTCGCGGCTGGACAAGGTGACCAGCGTGATCTTGGCCGAACGACCATTGCCGAGCGATTCTGCGTAGCCCGGATCGACCACCAGCACCGCATCCAGATCGCCGCTTTTTACCCGTGCTTCATAGTCCGCAGGATCGGCGTCAATCTTCACGCCACGGCGTTCGAGAAAGCGCACGAAGTCCGGTGCAAACTGCGCGTTTACAATCGGCGCGGTCACTTTTTCAATGCGGTCACTGACCGTTTTGCCGACAAAATACAGCAGGCCGACCACGAGCGGACCGGAGATCACCACCGTAAACAGCGCCCAGAAAATACTCTTGCGATCACGCAACAGATCAAGCAGTTCTTTACGTGCGACCAGCAACAATCGGGACAACGAAAACGCGCTCATGCGAACAGCCCTTCTTCGCTGCCGATCAACTTGACGAAGGCGTCTTCCAGGCTATCGAGGCCTGTGGCCGTCAACACTTCGTGTGGCGTGCCCGAGAACACGGCGTGCCCTTTGTTGATGATGACCACCCGATCGCAGAGTGCGGCAACCTCCTGCATGATGTGACTCGAAAACAGCACGCATTTGCCTTGCGCGCGAAGGCCTCGGATCAGCTCGCGCATGCTGCGGGTGGACATGATGTCGAGGCCGTTGGTCGGCTCGTCGAGCAGCACCGTTTGTGGGTTGTGGACGAGCGCCCGCGCGATGGCGACCTTCATGCGCTCACCCTGCGAAAACCCCTGCGTCGGACGGTCAGACAGTTCATGTAGCCCCAGCTCGTCGATCAGCACGTCAGCGCGGCGTTTGGCTTCAACGTCGCTCATGCCCTGCAGCCGCCCAAAATAGGTGATATTTTCGCGCGCTGTGAGTCGCCAGTAGAGGCCCTTGGCGTCGCCCAGCACACCTAAACGTTGGCGCACTTGGTCACGTTCGCGGACTAGATCAGCGCCATCAATCTGCGCATGACCGGCGTCCGGCGTGAGCAGCGTGGATAGCATGCGCAAGGTCGTGGTTTTTCCTGCGCCGTTGGGGCCGAGCAGGCCCGTCACCTCGCCGTCAAGCGCGGTGAAACTGACATTGTCGACGGCGGTCACCGTCCGCGTATTTGCCTTCATCGCAAACAGCGAACCGCGCTCACGCACGGTGAAGTGTTTGCTCAGGCCTTGCACGTCAATCATGGCTTTGCCTCCAGTGGCGAGGCATAAAACAAAGGTTGTGGCCAGGTCAGTTCGGCCTCGCACGCGTCGGCCGTCGCGGGTACTGTGCCAGCATCAGTAAATTTGCTGATGATGCGGCGCACGCAGGGGTGTGGCGACACAATATGGCCCATGCCCGCAACTACGATGTGCTTGTGCTGGCTCAGTGTTTTTGCGGCTAAATTGGCTTGCGACGGTGGAGTGACGGGATCGTGATTGCCCGAAAGTAGTAAGGTCGGAATGTCGCTCACGGTCGGCTCAAAAAATTCGGGAGCTACCTTGCCATGTGGAAAATCCTTGCACGCCGAATAGAAAAGCTGCGTGATCGCGTCAAAGCGCGGATTGGCCACCGGCGTGCGTCCCAGCATGTCCTCAGCGCACAGCACCGCCAGGCGCAGCGCACCGGCAACATCCTCGTTCGAGATTGACGTCGCTGTGGCGGTCGCCGCGAGTGGTGCGAAGTTGCCGGCGGCGGCAAGCGCAATCAGCGCCGGCACCATGCGCGTCGCCTCCGGCTGGTAGAGCAGCGGCCAAAGCAAGCTCACCAGGGTGCGATCAGTGACCGTGGCGTCAATAGGCACCCCGGTTCCGGGGTGCGGAATTTGCGCGCGTACCGGTGCCGCTTTGAGCTTCGCCAGTAGCGTGTCAAACGTGGCCAGCGTGTTTGGGTACGACTTGTTGCAACCCACTGACGCCCCGCATGCCGCGAGGACGCTACGCAGCTCCGCTTCGGACGTTTGCAGCGCATCATCCGGCAAATGCAGCGTGGTGGGCGCGACCCCGTCGAGCACGGCCGTACGGATGCTGTCTGGAAAGCGCTTCATGTAGCGCAGCGCCACGCGAGAGCCGTAGCTGCCGCCCCACACGTTGAGTTTCTTCTGCCCGAGTGCCTTGCGCACGGCCTCCACGTCGTCGATGTAATCATCGGTGCGATGCAGCGCTGGATTGCCTTTCAATGTGGCCAGGCAGCGCAGCCGGTCGCGCTCCATTTCGGCGTCGGTTGCGGTGAGCGTTTGCACCAGCGAATCGATGGTTGTGTCGGCATCGGTTGCACAGGTCAGCGTTTTGCTCTTGCCGGTGCCACGCTGATCCACCAGCACAATGTCGCGGTGTTTACGCAGTTCACCCAGCACGCTGACGATGCGACCGATGTCGCTGGCTGCCTGTCCGGGGCCGCCGGCAAAAAAGTACACCGGGTCGGGTTCCGCCCGCCGCGCCAGTGACGGCAAGACGGCCACGTGGATGTTGAGCGTCTTGCCGTTTTGCGCGTTTGCGTGATCCTCCGGCACCGCCACCATGGCGCAGCGTACGACTGAGTCGACGTCTTTCAACCGGCAGTCAGCCAGAGCGATTGTGCTGTGGGTGACAGATTTGGGTTCGCCGCAGGCAACCAGCAGCACGGTTAACGTCAGCGTCGCTAATTGCTGCGCGAGAAGGGTAATTGATCGCATATGGCAAGCGTAGCAGTGGACTCGGCGCGCGGGCAGCGTGCGGGCAGCGCGTGCGACGAATCGCGGCAATTCAGGCCCGAGCGGTAAGGGATCGACGCGTCTGGTTCGCTAGCGGGTGCCCTCAGCCGCGCCGCGCACCGCCTCCAGAAAGCGCTGACCTGACGCCGCGCCCATCTGCCGGTCCAGCACCTGACGCACTTCGTTGACGGCAGCGCGCATTTCGTTGGCGTCCTTACAGCGCTCGATCTTCAGCGAAAGCTCAGCGGCACCCGGGCCGAGAATTTCGTGCAGTTTGCTGATAGCTGTACGGCGCACAGCGAGCAATTGCGCGGCGGTGGGCTCCAGCAGACCGTCTGCGGTTACGGCAACGGCACCGACTGCGGTGCCGACCGCAGGAGGCGGAGCGATGGCCATTCCGGTGGTGACGAGTCCCTGAACTTCGAGCTCTGCGATCAGGTGTTCAACTTCCGAACCGCGAACGAATGCTGCCAACTTTGCGATGGTGGCAACGCCGTCCATCAAAATCAAGAGCCGTCGCAGCTCGGCGCGCAAGCCCAGCGCTCTGAGCTGCACTTCGGCAACACCCGCATCGGTTTTTCGGTAAATGGTGTTCGGATTCATTGTGACGGGCTCCAGCGTCGTATTCACAACAACTCAGCGTTCTCTGAGTCACTTACGGTAGTACGAGTTTTACTAGAGATTAATTCGCCGTGCTTTACGTCGCAACGCGGTGAGCCCTTGCTTTAGCCTGATATCGCTTTTTCAGCTGACTGACCGGGACCTTTGCCATTGCCGCCAGAGCGCTCCTTCAAGGGCCGTGAATGTCGCCGTCAACGCTCGATCCACGGCTACCCGCGCCCAGCGCCATCACGTAAAAATATTTGATACGTCAAGCCACATTTCACGGCACCAGTTGATGCGCGTCAGTTGAAATGACATTGACCAAGCCCACATTACGAGGCAACAACGAATCAGGAGGGACGCCATGCGTTTCGACAAACTTACGACCAAATTTCAGCAGGCTTTTGCCGAAGCGCAATCCATCGCGGTCGGTCTGGATGGCTCACAGATTGAGCCGCAACACTTGCTGATGGCCCTGCTGGAGCAGGAAGATGGCGGCACCAAATCGCTGCTGCAACGCGCCGGCGTCAACGTCGCCAAACTGAGCAAGGATTTGCAGGCCAGCATCGAACGCTTGCCACGCGTGCAGGGCGGTGACGGCAACATCAGTGTGGGCCGCGATCTGAATGGGCTGCTCAATTTGACCGACAAAGAGGCCACCAAGCGCAACGACCAATTCATCGCGTCCGAGCTCTTTTTGCAGGTGCTGGCGAGTGACAAGTCAGAGACGGGTCGCATCTTTAAGGATTCGGGTGCCAATGCCAAAACGCTGCAGGCGTCGATTGATGCTGTGCGTGGCGGCGCGGGCATGGACTCGCAAGAGGGCGAAGGCCAGCGTCAGTCGCTTGACAAATACACCGTGGACCTCACCGAGCGCGCCCGCTCTGGCAAGCTGGACCCAGTGATCGGTCGCGATGACGAAATTCGCCGCGTGATTCAGGTATTGCAACGTCGCACTAAAAACAACCCGGTGTTGATCGGTGAGCCCGGCGTGGGCAAAACCGCCATCGTGGAAGGCCTGGCGCAGCGCATCGTCAACGGCGAAGTGCCGGAAGGCCTCAAGAACAAACGCGTGTTGTCGCTCGACTTCGCGGCAATGCTCGCGGGCGCGAAATATCGCGGTGAATTTGAAGAGCGTTTGAAAGCGGTGCTCAAGGATTTGGCTAAAGACGAGGGCCAGACCATCGTCTTCATCGACGAGCTGCACACGATGGTGGGCGCGGGCAAAGCCGAGGGCGCGATGGATGCGGGCAACATGTTGAAGCCCGCGCTCGCTCGCGGCGAACTGCATTGCGTCGGCGCGACCACGCTCGGCGAATATCGCAAATACATCGAAAAGGACGCTGCGCTGGAGCGCCGTTTCCAGAAGGTGCTGGTGGGTGAGCCGTCAGTCGAATCGACCATCGCGATTCTGCGTGGACTCAAAGAAAAGTACGAAGTGCATCACGGCGTGGACATCACCGACGCCGCGATTATTGCCG
>JANXNO010000215.1 GCA_025354075.1 Burkholderiales bacterium
CAATCACGCGCACGCCGCAACTCGACGTACTTGACGCACAAGTCAACGATGCAAAAGCCAAAGGTGCGACGTTGCTGCTCGGCGGCAACCGCCTGCCCGGTCCTGGCAACTGGTATGCGCCGACCGTATTTTCAAACGTTAATCACTCGATGGATTTAATGCGCGAAGAAAGCTTCGGCCCGATCATCGGCATTCAAAAAGTGGCCGACGATAACGAAGCAGTATCGCTCATGAACGATTCGCGCTACGGCTTGACTGCCGGCGTTTATACGCCCGACGAAGCCAAGGCACACACGATCCTATCGCAGGTCAACGCAGGTAGCGTGTACTGGAACTGCTGTGATCGCGTGAGCCCACGCTTGCCGTGGAGCGGCTATGGTGATTCGGGGATTGGCGTTACACTTTCCGACTACGGCATTCAGACGTTTTGTCGTCCCAAGGCTTGGCATTTGCGCAGCGCATGACCTCCTCGCTTTTGTGGGAGCGGTTCTACCGCGAAGGCTCGACTCCGTTGCGACTGATCGCGGTGGAACCGCTCGCACAGGGTAAATAGCCAGATCAAATCCCGAATAAATGCCCCGCCAAAAACTCACACTCTTTGATCTCGACAATACGCTGCTGACGGGTGACAGCGATGTGCTGTGGTGCGACTTTCTGATCAAACAGGGAATCCTCGACGGTGCGGAATTTTCAGTGCGCAACGCCGACTTGGATGCACGCTACAAGGCAGGCACCGCGCGGCCTCGCGAGTTCAGCGACTTCTACGTGGGCACCTTGGCAGGGCGTACTGCAGACGCGTGGCAGCCGCTTCGACAGCAGTTTCTTGACGAAGAAATCATTCCGCGCATTCCGCAGAGTGCGCGCGATCTGGTGCGCGAACCTCAGGACAGCGGCGAGCTGGTCGCCATCACCACGGCGACCAATCGCTTCATCACCGAACTCACTGCGCAGCATCTGCACGTGGAGCACCTGATCGCCACTGAGACGGAAATCGTCGATGGTGCGTTTTCTGGCCGCACGCGGGGGCAACTCAACATGCGTGAAGGCAAAGTGGTGCGCTTGTACGCGTGGCTTGCCGAGCGCGGTGCGACACGAGCCGATTTTGAAATCACCGCGTTCAGCGATTCGGTCAATGACTTGCCACTGCTGTTAGCTGTAGACCACCCCGTCGTGGTCAATCCCGACGAGCAGCTTGCGCGATGGGCTGCAGCGGCAGGACACCCGATCCTTCATTTGCGCTGAACTCATCCGCAATGGTCGCGATTTTTACCATCAGCTTTTCGTACAATCCCTTATTTTATAAGGGCTGACAGCATTTTTTATCTTAAGTCGACTTTGCACCATTTAATGCTGTAAGCCCAGCGTGAATAGAGCTTAAGCGCAAATGCTGATAGCAGAAATGCGGGCGGCAAAACCGGCGACGCCGACCGCCCGGGTGTCGCCCGCCAAACTTGCGAAAATGGGCAGACTAGCGCAACAGAATTATTGTGCCGGGATTTAAATCAAACTATCGCCGAGCCTGCCCCGTTCTTCGCAAGCCTCAAGTCCATGCCCTTCACCCCTTCTGACGACCAGATCGAAGCCGAGCTTGTGCGCGTGCTCAGCAGTCGCAGCTTTGCACGCTCCGCGCGACAACGCATGTTGCTGCGCTATCTGGTCAACGCACGCGGTGCAGTGGGCGCATCGCGTGTGAAAGAGAGCACCATTGCGCTGGATGTGTTTGAGCGCGACCCGGCTACCTATGACTCGGCAACCGACGGCATCGTACGGGTATCGGTCAACCGGCTGCGCGATCTGCTGGATCGCTACTATGAGAATGAAGGCGCGCGTGATTCGCTACGCTTTGAAATTCAGCGCGGCGGTTATGTGCCGATCATTCGTCGCGCCACGCCGAGCGGTTTGCCGCCGCTGCCACGCATCGCGGTGCTGCCACTGGAGAATTTCACCGGCAACCCGGACTTTGACGCCCTGTGCGACGGCCTGACCGAGGACATCATTGACGCGATGACACGAGTGCCCGACACCCGCATCATCGCGCGCACGTCAAGCTTTCGCTTTAAGGGTCAGGCGCTGGATGTGCGTGAAATTGCTCAAGCGCTTAATGTCGATGCGCTGCTCGAAGGCAGTGTGCAACAGGTCGGTGACCGGCTGCGCGTGACCGCGCAATTAGTTCTCGGTAGCGACGGCTCGCACTTGTGGAGTCATGCGTTTCATTGCGTGCCGGAAGAACGCGAATCATTGCAGCTTGCCATCGTCGACATCATGCTGCGTGCGCTCGGAAAACGCGTGCCCATCAACGTTGAAGACGCTGAAAATCCGGAGCAACAGGCGCGCGAAATTCCGGTCGAAGCACAGCGCCTGATCGACCAAGCACGAGGACTCAACGTCACCCAAATGCCTGACAATCTCGCCTACGCAGAAACGCTTGCATTGCGCGCAAGCGAGCTGGTTCCGGCTCATGCCGACGCATGGTTTGTGCTGGCGATGGTGCGCTATTCGCGTCACTCCGCGCTGCTGTCGCCGCTCGCAGGGCAAAGCCTTGCCTCAGCCAGCGTCGCACTCAATCGCGCGCTTGAACTTGATGCAAAAAACGCGCAGGCGATTTCGCTTTCTGCGTATCTTTTAATTACCGAAGAATTGCGCTGGAACGAGGCCCTCGAACGCGCGCGATACGCCGTAACACTTGCCCCCAACCACGCGGGGGTGAACGGGCGACTCGCTTTTATCGAATTAAGTTTTGGTGATTTTGATGCGGCGGCCAAAACCTACGCGCACGTTTTTTCGCTCGACCCACTCGCGCCACCTGCGCGCTATCACTACGCGCTGGCGCTGGCTTTCGCGGGCCAGATTGACGAAGCGCTCAGCTGCATTGACGCGGGCGTCGAGGCGCTCGGCGACTCACTCATGCAACGCGAGACAAAGTGCATCGTGCTCGAAATCATCGGTGATATTGAAGCCGCCAGCGCCTGTGCCGAGGCCTCGCTCACACTCTATCCTGCGACCGCCAGCATCATCATGCATGCGGCCTACTGCCGCGCAGCGCAGGGCGATCTGCCGGGTGCCCGCCTGCTCTGTGAACGGCTGGGTCACGTCGCTGAAAACGCACAACGCTATGTGCGCATGGTGGTGGAGAGCGGTGGGCCGGATATCGACGCGTTTTTCGAACACGCGCTGGCACTCGCCGAGAGTCAGCAGCCGCAGATCATGCAGTTGCCAGCGCATCCTTTTTTCACGCGTCATCACGGCGATCCGCGCTGGGTGCGGCTGCTTGGCAAAATCAGGTTTCCGCTGACGACGCCGGGCTAATTCAATCGGCGCGTGACGACTCGCGCCATTAACGACTCTATGATCAATCTCGCCTCCCGCCTCGCTCACATCGAACCGTTTCACGTCATGGAGATCGCCGCGCATGCTCGTGCGCTGGAAGCCGCAGGTCGCGACATCATTCACATGGAAATCGGCGAGCCGGATTTTCCGACGCCGCAGCCGGTGATTGACGCGGCGCAAAAGCAGCTCGCCAGCGGCCAGATTTATTACACCAGCGCGCTCGGCATTCGTCCGTTGCGCGAGGCGATCAGCGGGCATTACAAACGTGTTCACGGTCTGGACATTGCCCCGGAACGCATCGTCGTCACGGCAGGTGGCTCCGCCGCGCTGCTGCTCACGTGCGCGCTGCTGGTCAATCGCGATGACGAGATTTTGCTGACCGATCCTTCGTATCCGTGCAATCGCCATTTCGTGCGTGTGATGGAAGGCGTACCGAAGACGATTGCGTCCGGGCCGGACGAGCAATACCAGTTCACGGCGGCGCAGATTGATCGTGCTTGGGGGCCTAAGACCAAAGGCGTGCTAGTCGCAAGTCCGTCCAACCCGACCGGTACCAGCTTGCGCGAAGGTGAGCTGAAACGCATCGTCGATTGCGTGGCGTCGCACGGTGGTGTGCTGATTTCGGATGAAACGTATTCGGGTTTGAACTACGGTCGCAAACCGGAGACCGTGCTCGCGCACACCGACGACGCGTTCTCCGTCAACAGTTTCTCAAAATATTTCAACATGACCGGCTGGCGACTCGGCTGGCTGGTCGCGCCCGAGCGTCACGTGCGTGATCTCGAAAAACTCGCGCAAAACCTCTACATTTCGCCTGCTGCACTATCGCAACACGCGGCGCTGGCCTGCTTCACGGACGCGGGCTACGCGATTGCCGAATCGCGTCGCGCGGAATTTCAGACGCGCCGCGATTACTTCGCCAGTGCGTTGACGCAAATCGGATTCAAGATTCCGATCATTCCCGACGGTGGATTTTTCGTTTACGCCGACGTCAGCGCCTTCACCAAGGACAGCGAAGCCTTCGCCAACGAAATTCTCGATAAAACCGGTGTCGCGTTCGCGCCTGGCATCGACTTTGGTGAATACCGATCACGCCAACATGTGCGCATGGCGTACGCGGTGAGTATGGCGAAGTTGCAGGAAGGTGTGCGGCGGCTGGCCGCGGCTCTGTGACGGTTGAGGTTGACATCACCTTTTCGCGGAAAAGCCCAATGGAGCTGGGCATAAACCTACAAAACAGCAAAAGTCGATAACCGGCAATTCAATGCCATATGCCCATATGGAACGGGCATTTAATAAAAAAGCTGTTAGTCAAAATCACCAAAAAAAAACGGCCCAAAAGCCGCTTTTTTTACGCAAAACCGATCTACTTAAGATCAGCCACCAGCGCGTTGCGCACGGTTTGCGGAATTGGGTTGATCGCGGCTTTGTAGCGCGGATGATCGACGCCCACGGCCAAACCAACGCCATACTTCAGCGCAGCCTTCATCTCTTTGGTCAGTTCAAAGCGCAAAAAGTGAACGCTGGACGCTTTGTAATCGTTCTCGCGATCCTGATCTTCGTCGGCGATGGAATACAGCTTGGAGCTGCCTTCCACCTGAATCCATACGCGGTCTTCGATGCCGATCAACTGCGCGAGTTGACGCTTGCGCTCTATCTCGTCGGTATATTCGAGCATCATCGTCGCTTTGAGGTTGCTGCCGTCCGGGATCAGCGGCAGATAAGCGTCAAGCTCGCCCTGAACGCCGTCCGTATCGCCCTCGTCTTCCGCTTCAACGCGCAACATTTCCTGAATCTGATAGCGCACCGTCATTTCGTCTTCAAATTGAAGCGCGAGGTGGTTGCCCAGATGAACTGTGCGGTTTTTTTTGTGCGCAATCACCTCAGGACGGAACGTCGGACGACGTTTCGCGTACTCTTCGAGTGACCATAAATTTGCCCGTGACAATACAGGCGTCGACTTCTTAGCCATAGTCCAATAATCCGTGTGTAATCGATACATCCAATCGGCGGGTTTGCTTCTTAGTGGCTCCCGGCCCGACATACCGAGTTCGGTGCTACGC
>JANXNO010000222.1 GCA_025354075.1 Burkholderiales bacterium
CAATCACCTTCGAATACACCGGGCAAACGGCAGGCTCGCGCGAGACTGAAGTGCGTGCCCGCGTCTCCGGAATTTTGCAGCGACGATTGTTTGAAGAGGGCTCGACCGTCAAGGCGGGTGCATCGCTGTTCCAGATCGACCCCGCCAATTTGCAGACGCAGGTGGCGTCGACTGAGGCGACGATTGCGGTGGCTGAGGCACGCTTGAATCAGACCAAACGCGACATGGCGCGGCTAGCTCCGCTGATCGCAGAAAAAGCAATCAGTCAGAAAGAATTTGACGACAGCAAGTCAGCCGTTGAATCCGCTGAAGCGAGCGTCAAGCAGGCCCGCGCGCAGGCCAACGAAGCGAAGTTGAATCTCGGCTATACCCGCGTCATCGCGCCGATCAGTGGCGTCACCGGCACCGCAGCCAAGGCCGATGGCAGCCTTGTGAACTCGGCCGACATGTTGACCACCATCGTGCAGGTGAACCCGATTTATGTGAACTTCAGCGTGTCTGAAGGTGACATGTTGAAACTAAACAAACAGATGGCTAACGGACAAGTCGCCGTGCCCGGAAAGAAGTCGAATAACGGTAGTGTCGCATTCGGCGTAACAGTGAAGTTAAGCGACGGGAGCACTTTCCCACGTCAAGGCAAGATGAATTTCTCCAGCGAAAAATTGAACCCAGCAACGGGCAGCTTTGACGCGCGCGCTGAGATCGCGAATCCTGATGGCGCGTTGCGTCCGGGTCAGTTTGTGCGCGTGGTTCTCGGTGGCGCGAGCCGCACTCAATCGATTACGGTGCCGCAACGCGCGATTCTTGACGGCCCAATGGGCAAGATGGTGTTCAAGGTCACGCCAGAAAATACGTTGGCTCCGCAGCCGGTTGAAATTGACGGTTGGACGAATGGCGAGTGGATCGTCACCAAGGGCCTCAAGGCAGGTGAACGCGTGATGGTTGACGGCATCATCAAAGCCAACAAACCCGGTATGACCGTGACACCTGTGCCGTTCGTTGCCAGTGCTGCGCCAGGCGCCCCCGCTGCCGCTGCTCCCCCCGGCGCGGCGCCCAAGCGATCCGCCGACGGTGACGTCAAACCGGCTGCTGATGCGAGCGCTAAAGCCGCCACACCCGCAGCCAAACAGTAGTCCATCATGTTCTCGAAATTCTTTATCGACCGTCCGATTTTCGCGACGGTTCTCTCGCTGCTACTGGTTCTGGCTGGACTCGCGTCATTGCGCGTACTGCCAATTTCTCGTTACCCCGAAATTGCGCCACCTGTTGTGACGGTGCGGGCGATCTATCCAGGTGCGTCTGCCGAAGTGATTGAAAGCACGGTGGCTGCGCCCATCGAAGAACAGATCAACGGCGTTGAAAAAATGCTCTACATCAGCTCTGTTTCATCGGGCGATGGTGTGGTGTCGATCAACATCACGTTTGAGGTTGGCACCGATCTTGATATCGCAGCGGTGAACGTCAGCAATCGGGTGAATCAAGCGCTGTCGCGACTCCCGCAAGAGGTGCAGCGACAGGGTGTGACCGTGGCGAAAAGCTCGGCCAACTTCCTTGTCGTTGCCGCGTTCTACGCTGCGGATGATCGCTATGACACCCTGTTCATTTCGAACTACCTGAGCCAGAACGTACTTGACGCGATCAAGCGGGTGCCAGGTACAACCAACGTGCAGATTTTCGGCGCGAAAGACTACGCGATGCGCATCTGGCTCAAGCCAGATCGCATGGCGCAGCTTGGCATTACAGTTGCGGACGTCGGCGCTGCAATCACCGAACAAAACGCGCAGTACGCCGCAGGCAAGATTGGCGCGCCGCCAAATAACACCGAAGAGCTGACGCTCACGGTCACCGCACGCGGTCGTCTGCTTGAGCCCGAGCAGTTCGCCAACATCATTTTGCGCAGCGGTGACAAGGGTGCCAACGTGCGCCTCAAGGACGTAGCGCGTATCGAGTTGGGATCAAAGGATTACAACTTTTACGGTCGCGTGAACGGTCATCCGGCCGTGCCAATCGGTATCTTTTTGCAAACCGGTGCCAACGCGCTCGATACGCGTGCCGCTGTGGAAAAAACGCTCATTGACTTGAAGTCGAAATTCCCTGAGGGTTTGACCTATTCAACGCCGTACGACACCACGCCATTCGTGACCGAATCGATTAAAGAGGTGCTTAAAACACTGCTAGAAGCGATGCTGCTGGTGTTCGTCGTGGTCTATCTGTTCCTGCAAAGCTGGCGCGCAACGATCATCCCTTTGCTCGCGGTGCCGGTGTCACTGATTGGCACGATGGCCGGCCTGAAACTGCTCGGATACAGCATCAATACGCTGACGTTGTTCGGTATGGTGCTGGCGATTGGTATCGTGGTGGATGACGCGATTGTGGTGCTCGAAAACGTCGAGCGGCTGATGCATGAAGAAGGCCTGAGTCCTCGCGATGCAGCGGTCGAGGCGATGCAGGAAGTCACTGGCCCCGTCGTCGCCATCGTGCTGGTGCTATGCGCTGCGTTCATTCCGGTGGCCTTCCTCGGCGGGCTCGCGGGTGAGTTGTACCGACAGTTTTCGGTGACTATTTCTATTGCCGTGGTGCTGTCTGGTTTCGTCGCGCTGACGCTGACTCCGGCGTTGTGCGCTGTGCTATTGAAGCCGGGCGCTGAGCGTAAAAACGCGTTTTTCAACGGGTTTAACAATGGCTTCGGCTGGATCACCAAGCGTTACTCGCACGGTGTTGCGTTTTTCCTGAAGCGCGGTGCGCTTGGATTGGTGTTGTTCGCCGTGATGCTCGGTCTGATCGGTGTGCTGTTCAAAGCCGTGCCTGGCGGCCTGGTGCCTGACGAGGATCAGGGCTATTACATCGGCGCGGCAATCTTGCCCGAAGGCGCATCATTGGCTCGCACCGATGCGGTGGTTAAGCAGATTGAAGGTGCGATGAGCACCAACAAAAACATCAACTCAGTGTTCAGTCTCGTCGGTTTGAATTTCCTTGGCGGTGGCGGCTTGAA
>JANXNO010000189.1 GCA_025354075.1 Burkholderiales bacterium
TAACCAGCGTCAATGAGGCTGCATCGGAAGCAGCGGCAGAGAAGCTCAAAGACATCGAACGAGACGCGAAGGCAGATCAAGACCGAGTTCAACTGATGCTGGAAAAGGTGAAAGATTTCTGCATTCGCCAGAAGCGAAAAAACTCATTTTTAGTTCGCATCCAAAACACTGAGCAGTCCTTTGAAGACGTCACGAAACTTGTTGCGCTTCGTTTGGTGCACGTTCTGCATGAGGGGATCACGCCGCACAAAGCGGGTGAGCGCTACGTTGCACTGATGCTCGACTACGGCTTCTATGTCGGAGTGCGTGCCGCCAGAAGCGTGGAGTTGTTTCCTGATACACCAAAGCCGTTGTCGGCGAAGGAGTTACGGGGCCTTCCTATTTTCGAAGGCTTATAGCTCGCTACATACTCCGCCGATACTGCCCACCCACTTCAAACAGCGCATCCGTAATCTGCCCGAGTGAAGCCACCTTCACCGTCTCCATCAATTCAGCGAACACGTTGCCACCATTGATCGCGACGGCTTTGAGTTTCGCGAGCGCGGCAGGCGCATCCACTTTGTGCGTCGCATGAAAATCTGCGAGTCGTTTGAGCTGACCCTGCTTTTCTTCATCGGTTGAGCGCGCGAGTTCTAGCGTATCGGGCACCGCGTCGCCGTGCGGGTTGCGGAAGGTGTTGACGCCGATGATGGGGTAGGACCCGTCATGCTTTTTGTGCTCGTAGAACATCGATTCTTCCTGAATTTTGCCGCGCTGGTAGCCGGTTTCCATCGCGCCGAGCACGCCGCCGCGCTCGCTGATGGCTTCGAATTCCTTGAGCACGGCTTCTTCGACCAGATCGGTGAGCTCGTCGATGATGAACGCACCCTGATTCGGGTTTTCGTTTTTGGCGAGGCCCCATTCGCGGTTGATGATGAGCTGGATCGCCATCGCGCGGCGCACCGATTCTTCGGTTGGCGTGGTGATCGCTTCGTCGAACGCGTTGGTGTGCAGGCTGTTGCAGTTGTCGTACACCGCGATCAGCGCTTGCAGCGTGGTGCGGATGTCGTTGAACTGAATCTCCTGCGCGTGCAGGCTGCGGCCGCTGGTTTGAATGTGATATTTGAGCTTCTGGCTGCGTTCGTTGGCGCCGTATTTTTCGCGCATCGCCACGGCCCACAAGCGTCGCGCAACGCGGCCAAGCACGGTGTATTCCGGGTCCATGCCGTTACTGAAAAAGAACGACAGATTCGGCGCAAAATCGTCAATGTGCATGCCGCGCGCGAGGTAGGCTTCGACGAAGGTGAAGCCGTTTGACAGCGTAAACGCGAGCTGCGAGATCGGGTTGGCACCGGCCTCGGCGATGTGATAACCGCTGATCGACACCGAGTAGAAATTGCGCACTTTGTTCTGCACAAAATACTGCTGAATGTCGCCCATCACCTTGAGCGAAAACTCGGTGGAGAAGATGCAGGTGTTCTGGCCCTGATCTTCTTTGAGGATGTCCGCCTGCACCGTGCCGCGCACGTTTTCCAGCGTCCACGCCTTGATTTTGGCGAGTTCGTCGTCGGTGGGTTCGCGCTTGTTATCAGCGCGGAATTTCGTGAGCTGCTGCTCCATCGCGGTGTTCATGAAGAACGCGAGGATCGTCGGCGCGGGGCCGTTGATGGTCATCGAAACGGAGGTCGTCGGCGCGCACAAATCGAAGCCGTCGTAGAGCACTTTCATGTCTTCAACGGTGGCGATTGACACACCGGAGTTGCCGACTTTGCCGTAAATGTCGGGACGAATTGCAGGGTCGTTGCCGTACAGCGTGACGCTGTCGAACGCGGTGGACAGGCGCTTGGCGTCCATCCCTTCGCTGACTTTCTTGAAGCGGCGGTTGGTACGGAAGGCATCACCCTCGCCCGCGAACATGCGTGTGGGGTCTTCGTTCTCACGCTTGAACGCGAACACGCCAGCCGTGAAAGGAAAGCTGCCGGGGACGTTTTCCTTCAGTTGCCACTTGAGAATTTCGCCGTCGTCCTCGTAGCGCGGCAGCGCGACTTTTTTGATTTTGCTGCCAGAGAGGGAGGTGTAGGTGAGTGCAGTGCGCAGTTCCTTGTCGCGAATTTTTACGATGTACTCGTCGCCCGCGTAACTGGCTACGGTTTGTGGCCACATGTCGAGGAGCTTTTTGGCGCGGGGGTCGAGGGCTTGGCTTTTCGCCTGTATCGCCGCGTCGAGGGTGCGACGTGCCCCCTCTCCCCAGCCCTCTCCCTCAAGGGGAGAGGGGGCCGTGTCCCCTCCCCCTTGAGGGGGGAGGGTTAGGGAGAGGGTGAAATTTGCGTCGGAGAGCATCCGCTTCGTACCCAGCAACTGCTGCCGTTCGCGCGCCACCCGCGCCTGCCCGTCCGCCCAGCGGTGATAGCCGCGCATCGCGTCGGCGATCTCGGCTAGATAGCGCACGCGGTTCGCGGGCACGATGGCTTGCGTTTGCGATGATGCGCGCGTGTCAACCGTTGCCAGTTTGCCTGCGGCAAGCTTAAGCGCACCCTCGGACTTGGCAACCAGTAACGGCGCAATCGCCTGATACAGCGCGGTTACGCCGTCGTCTGAAAAACGGCTCGCCATCGTGCCAAATACGGGCATCTGATCGGTCGGCGTGCCCCAGGCTTCCTTGTTGCGTTGCACCTGCTTGCGCACGTCACGTTGCGCGTCCTGCGCGCCCTTGCGATCAAACTTGTTGATGGCAACGAAATCTGCGAAATCGAGCATGTCGATTTTTTCGAGCTGACTTGCGGCACCGAACTCTGGCGTCATGACGTACAGCGAAGCATCGACATGCGGCACGATGGCGGCGTCGCCCTGGCCAATGCCAGAGGTTTCGACGAACACCACGTCGAAGCCGCTGACCTTGCATGCGGCAATTGCATCGGGTAGGGCTTTGGAAATTTCCGAACCGCCAGAGTCACGCGTAGCCAGCGAGCGCATGTAGATGTTTTCGTGATTGATCGCGTTCATGCGAATGCGGTCACCGAGCAGCGCGCCGCCCGACTTGCGGCGCGACGGATCAATCGAGATGATGGCGATCTTCAATGTATCGTTCTGGTCGATGCGGAAACGACGAACCAGCTCATCGGTGAGCGAGGATTTGCCGGCGCCGCCAGTACCGGTGATGCCCAAGGTGGGCGTCTTCTTCGTTGAAGCTAGCGCGTGTAGCTTCTTCACGTTTTCAGCGCTGACGGTGCCCGCTTCCAGCATCGTTATCCAGCGTGCTAGCGCAATTCTGTCGCCGCTTTCTAGTCCCCTCTCCCCTTGCGGGAGAGGGTCAGGGTGAGGAGTGGCTTTGGCGGTAGGCCCGCGTTTGTTCTTCGCACCACCGTCCCCCTCACCCCCACCCCCACCCTGTCCCAACAGGGGAGAGGGGGTCGAACTCAGATCATGATCACACGCTGCAATCATGTCATTGATCATGCCCTGGAGGCCCAGCTTCGCGCCATCCTGTGGCGAGAAAATGCGCGCCACGCCATACGCATGCAGTTCGGCAATCTCTGACGGCACGATGACGCCCCCGCCGCCGCCAAACACTTTTATGTGCCCTGCGCCCGCCTCGCGCAGCATGTCGATCATGTACTTGAAGTACTCGACGTGACCGCCTTGATAAGAAGACATCGCGATACCGTGCGCATCTTCCTGTAGTGCTGCGTCCACCACCTCTTTCACGCTGCGGTTGTGGCCAAGGTGAATCACCTCGCAGCCGCTGCCCTGAATGATGCGGCGCATGATGTTGATGGAGGCGTCGTGGCCGTCAAACAGGCTGGCAGCGGTGACAAATCGAACTTTGTTTTTAGGTCGATAGATCAGGTTTTTAGTGTCGAGATTTGACATGTGACTCCTCCATTGCGGCCGATACCCAGCGCACGTTCAACGCTATTTTGGATTGTCGCAGAAATCCCGCCAGGTTGACGTGAACGTCAACCTGGCGGGAACTAATCGGATTTAAGCCTCCCAAATCGGCCACACTTTGTCCTACGTCAACAGACGCTGCTGTCCGGGCCCCGTGATCAAACGTATCGAAGTATGGTGACCACTCACCCAGAAGGAGCACCTATGTTCAAGAAAATTTTGATTCCGATTGATGGTTCGGAGCTGGCGCTTAAAGCGGTTGCGACCGGCGTCAAACTGGCTGGTGAGGTGAGCGCGCAGGTGGTTTTCCTGCACGCCAAGGCACCGTACATTGCTCCGTATGCGGCCGAAGTGGCGCTGATGGACAGCAAAACGCAAGATATGTTTGAACGCAGCATCAGTCTGGATAGCGACAAAATTCTAGGCGAGGCCAAAAAAATCGCAGACGTAGCGGGCGTTGCCAATCAGTCCGTCAGCGCTGTGAGCAGCCGCGCTGAGTCGCTGATTGAAAAGACCGTCAACGAGATGAGTTGCGATCTTATTGTCATCGGCACTCACGGTCGTGGCGCAGTGGGTCGCTTCATCAGGGGTAGTGTCACCACGCGCTTGTTGCACATCTCGCCTGTGCCTGTGCTGATATATCGCGATGCGGTGATGAACGCCGCGCACACCTGATTTGGAGGCGGTCCGCCGCCTAGACCTCGTGGTGTCGGCTGCCGTACCGTTACACACTGTTACCGTTTGTTCATATAAGGTTTGCGCGGGCGAGAGATAGTGTGAGCCATGCCAAGTTGGTATGTACACAGGAGTCACAGCCATGTATTCGCAAGCCCATTCAACAGCACCGTTGTTCCGCGTTGGTGGTTCGGCGCTTCTCGCCACACGCACTGCTGCAGAGCGCGACGCAGTATTGGCAGAGGTAGTTTCGCTCGGTCGTGTGCGAGTGGTGACAGCGGGCACGGCAATCCATCGTGCGGGGGATGCGTTCCGTTCAGTCTTTTTTTTAAAGTCAGGTGCGGCGAAGCGCATGCTTATTCAGGAGGACGGTCGCGAACAAATTCTGGGTTTCCCGATGCCGGGCGATATTCTGGGGATGGAAGCGATTGATGGCGGTGCGCACAGCACGACCGTAGTCGCGCTTGATCTGTGTGCAATCATCGAGATTCCATTTGAGGCGATCGACGCATTAGCTGCTGACAATCCCGCAGTTGCCCGTTTTTTGTATCGTCGGCTGAGCGCAGCGTTGCGTGACGAGCACGGCTGGATGGCGGCGCTCGGTTTACTTAACGCTGACGAGCGCGTTGCAGCATTTCTGCTCGACTTGTCGCAGCGATTTTCGGCGCGCGGATTTTCAGCCCGACGCTTCATGTTGCGCATGACCCGTGCTGAAATTGGCAGCTTCTTGGGCCTCACGCTTGAAACGGTTAGTCGCGTGTTCTCAAGGTTTCAGAAACTGGGCCTGCTCAATGTCACGCGGCGTGACATTGAATTGCTGGATATGGCTGCACTGAGCCACCTGGCGCATTCGCAGGCGTTGCACTGAAGTTTCACCAGTAATCGGCTGTCTATGCCGACAATACGGAGCGCAGGGCTTGTCCTAGTTGGTCGCGGGAATAAGGTTTGCGCAAAAACGCAATGTTTTCATCCAGGCCGAACTGAAGTGGCAGCGCACTTCGCGCGTAGCCTGACGCGTAGAGCACCCGCAATTGTGGTTGTATTTTTTGCAGTGACGCTGCGATCTTGGGGCCGGTTTCATCGCGCTCCAGCACGACATCGGTGAACAACACGGCAATCTCGGGATGCGCGCGCAGTCGCGCGGATGCCGTACGACGACTGGTCGCTGTGAACACCCGGTAGCCAAGCGAACCAAGGAAGGCGACCGCGACCGACAAGACGTCGACATCGTCTTCCACCACCAGAATCGCCTCTGAGCCGTTGACCGGAGCGGCGAGGGGGGGTACTTTTTCCGTCGCGGGTTTGCGCGTCGTGGGCGCAACGGGAAGAAATAAATTGATGGTCGTTCCAACGCCCCGTTCGCTATACACCGTCACATGCCCGGCCGATTGCTTGGCAAATCCGTAGACCATGCTGAGCCCCAAACCGCTTCCCTTGCCGACCGCTTTCGTAGTGAAAAATGGTTCAAATGCGCGTGCGATCACTTCGCGACTCATTCCGGTGCCCGTGTCGGACACGCTCAATCGAACATAGTGTCCAGGTCGCACTTCATCGGCACCGACGCCCAAAGTCTGTTTCAAATCGACGTCGACCGCCTCGATAATGAGTGCGCCCCCCTCGGGCATAGCGTCGCGAGCGTTTACTGCCAGATTAAGAAGTGCAGTTTCGAGCTGACCGCCGTCGGCCAGCACCATCGGCAATCGGTCATCCGCCTGCACTCTGACCTCGATGCTGGCACCGAGCGTCCGCGCTAGCAGGTCACGAAACGAAGCGAGCAGTTCCGGCACGTTTATTGGTGCTGGACGCAAGGTTTGCCGCCTTGAAAACGCCAGTAATTTAGCGGTCAGCTCTGCACCGCGCCGGGCACCCCGATGCGCCGAGGCGATCGCACGAACGGCGAAGGGATCCGTGATGGCCATGTCCTCGAGAATCTGCAAATTTCCCGAAATGACTGTGAGCAGATTGTTGAAATCGTGCGCTACCCCACCCGTCAGCTGGCCCAACGACTCAAGCCGCTGCGACAGGAGCAGCTTTTCCTCCGTCACTGATCGCTGTAGAGCGTTCGAGGCAATATTCGCGATAGCTTCCAGAAACGCGACGTCGTCGGTCGTAAAGTGATGGGTGACTGTCGACCCCGCAACCAATAGCCCATTCACCCGATCCCCATCGGCAATCGGCGCAATGACGAGACTTTGTATGCCTGCAGCGAACAAAGGGGGGCAGACTGAGGCGCTTGCCACGTTCATGTCGCCCACCAAGACGGGCGCGCCACTCGCGAAAATTTTGTCAGACAACATGGCGTGCATGTGTGTTACGCGGACGCCTTTGATGTTTGCAGCTAACGCCCCAGTCGCTCCTACACAAACCAGCGAGTCGTCTCCATCCGCCTGACGGAACAGCGCGACGACGTCAGCCGTGAGTGGCGTAACGGCGATATCGACGGCGTGATCTCCGAGTGTTGCAAATTGCCTTTCACGAAGCGCCAGCTGACTGATTTTGGCCAACGCGTTGGCTCTGATCAGCTCGCGCTCTGTGCGGCGTGCGTGCAGCCGCTCGCTCACGTCGCGCAACATGACGATGGTTTCGACACCTGAAGCGGTCGGCGTCGGAGCCAGCGAAATTTCGACTGGGAACTCGCGGCCATTTAGTTTGAGCGCTTTCAGCGCCAGCCCGATGCCCATCGGACGGCGATGCGGGTCAGCAACGAAACCACTGCGCAGCGCAGCATGATTTTTCCGTGACGCTATGGGTACAAGCTTGTCTACGCTCAGCCCGCGCAGCTCCCCGGGCGCAGCCTCCAGCAACCGCTCCGCCTCAGCATTATTCAGTCGGATTCGACCTGCGCTGTCAACGACCAGAATGGCGTCAGGCGCGGCGTCAAACAACAGCTTGAACGCGTTGTTTTCGGGATGCTGCTGCGCTTTCATGTCACGTCCGAGTTACTGCCACTGCCAATACGTAACCGGCTCCCCGTACCGACTTGATCATGCGAGGTTCCTTGCCGGTGTCCTCAAGTTTTCGACGCAGTCGGCCGATCTGTACGTCAATGGTTCGATCAAAGGGACCCGCGTCGCGATGATGGGTTCGCTGCAAGATTTGATCGCGACTAAGAATTCGCCCACTTTGTTCACAAAGCATGAGCAAGAGGTCATATTCGCCGGTTGTCAAAGCGATGGTGGCACCGCTCACCTGGCGCAACTCTCGTCGCCCGGTGTCCAATGCAAACTGATCAAAACAAAGAACGGGTGGTTTCTCGTCTGACGTGGTCGCTAACGCAGGCGGTTGCAGTGACCGGCGACTGACACTGCGAATTCTCGCTAGCAGTTCGCGCAGTTCAAAGGGCTTTGTGACGTAATCGTCAGCGCCAATCTCAAGGCCTACAACACGATCAATGGTGTCGCCCCGACCGGTCACCATCAATAAGCCTCCAAACCAAAGGCGTCGAAGCCGGCGGGCAATCGCAAAGCCATCTTCCGAGCCTAAATTCACGTCCAGCAAAATCACTTCGGGTGCATTTGCGGCAACGTTCGCCAACAGTTCGGCTTCTGATGTTGCTTCAGACACGAGCAATCCCTGACTTCCAAGATAGTTAGCGACGAGATCACGAATATCTTCATCATCGTCAACGATCAGCACGCGTAGTGGCGAGGGGGCATTCAATTGTTTAGACACAAATCCAGTACAAACGATGCACACATTATCGCCGCGCTGGCGTCAACCGTCCGCACCGATGTGTCGCTACGAACCCGATTTCATGCCAGAACGAGTTTCGGCGCTTCTTTGGCACGCCAGACACCGGCGTGCGCTGGGATAGGCCAGTAGCCGCGCATAGCCAATCGCTTCACCGCAAGCTTCGCATACACCGTAACAGCCATCAGATACTTTTTCAAGCGCGGCGGTTATATCCAAAAGCGCCACCGAGTGCCGCTCGGCATTTGCGATCAGCGTGTCTGCGTCAACGTCCGCAGTGGTCCAGTCGGCGTCGCTGCGTGCGGTAATGGACGCATGTGTGGGGTCTTCAACGTGTAGCTCAGCGTTGAGGGTTACCTTGAGCAAGCGTTTGCGATCCTGAAGTAACTGTTTGAGGTCTTCTATCTGCGCGGATGTCAATGCAAATTGCGCCATATCTGCTCCACCTGTTTGTTGCTTTGCATGATGTGCGTAGTGCATCAAAACGGCATTGACATTGATCAAGGCTTTTGCGCTCCGGCACGACTATCCTTGCAACGTGATTACAAGCCAGATGCCTTTGGAGCCGATTCAAGCGAAACATCCAGCCGATGTCTCGCACGTTCCATTGCGACGGGATGCCTGCATTCTTGATGTGTTCGACATGCACTGTGCGGCCTGCGCCGTCCTGATTGAGGATGGATTAGCGTCGACCGGTGGCGTTTCTCGTGTGCGCGTGCACTACGCCACACAACGCGCGCGTGTCACGTTTGATCCGACATTGACCACCGTCGAAAAATTACTGAAGCGCATCGAAGATCTGGGCTACACCGCAGACACGGGTGCAGGCGTGGATCGCAGCAATATTGTACGCAGGCAACGGCATCGCCATACCTGGGGCTTTGGACTGTCCGCGCTCTGCGCCACGCAGGTCATGATGCTCACCTTACCCAGATTTTTAGCGGGTGCAGAAATGGAACCTGAGCTAGCGCCACTGCTGGATTGGGCGGCGTTTGCTTTGGTACTGCCTGTGATCGGCTGGACAGCGCGCCCGTTCTATCGAGGCGCACAGCGTGAGTTTCGCCTGAGACGTCCGGGGATGGATTCTGCGGTGACGTTAGGAATCGCCTCCGCCTTTGTCGGCTCCATGTGGCATCTGTTGGCTGACACCGGGGTGTTGTACTTCGATTCAGTTGCCATGTTTGTGGCGTTACTTCTCGGCGTACGCTGGCTGGAATGGGAGCAACGCGAACGCAGTCAGACCGTCATCCACGCAGCGAGTCGTCGCGAGCGATCGGTGGACGTCATGCGGTTCGATGCGACTCGGGCGGGGGAGCAGATGGAGCTCACGCCAGTAGACGCGGTGGTTGTTGGCGACAGACTCTGGATCCGCACGGGAGAGGCCATTCCGGTTGATGCGATGATGGAAAGCGCGTTCGCCGACCTGGATGAATCACTGCTGACTGGAGAATCCGTGAGCATGCGCCGACTCAGCGGGTGTGTCGTCAACGCGGGCGCAGTCAACACGGGCGCAGCAATCATCATTAGCGCGACGCACACGGTTGCAGCGAGCACCGAGCGACGCCTGATGGATCTGGCTGATGATTCGATCAAGCCAGAATCGCTCGCTCTCGCCGATCTGGTGGCGCGCTATTTCATGCCTGCGCTGATGCTCGTGTCCGGTGCAACGTTCGTTGCAATGTTGCCGTTAGGCACGGGCGTGGCCCTGGAGCGAGCCATCGCGGTGTTGATTATCAGTTGTCCCTGTGCGCTGGCATTGGCCGCACCCGCCGCACACGCCAAAGCATTTGCAGGTTTGCTGAGCCGTGGCGTCGTGTTGCGGCGAGCCGACGCGTTGGCACGCCTTGAGAAGGCAGACGCCTTTGTGCTCGACAAAACGGGCACGTTATCGATGCCAGAGGTTCAAGGGCTGGTCTCGCTCCGGGATGGATTCAGCGCATCTCGTGCGCTGGCAATTATTGCTGTTCTGGAGCGCGCCGCAAACCATCCACTTGCCACGGCGCTGCGGGCCATTGAGCTACCAGACGCCGCGGGATTGGCGGCAACAGATCTCAAGTGGAGTCCCGGAGAGGGCGTCTCGGGCGTAATTGACGGCGTTGCTTACCGCTTTGGTCGTGCTGAATTTGCAGGTGCTTTGGCCGAGGCAAGCGCAGGTCATGACGCAGCAATGCGACTATGGCTTGCCGATAGACAGGGTATCGTCGGCGCGCTCGAAATCGCTGAGGTGCCCCGACCGGACGCGTTGCCACTGGTACGTGCCCTACAACGTCGTGGAAGCGTCGAAATACTCAGTGGAGATCATGAACAGAAGACGCTCGCGATTGCGAAGCTGCTCCAGATACCGATTGCAGCGGGCGCATTGTCTCCAGAGCAAAAGGCCCTACGTATCAGGCAACTGCAGACGGAAGGCCGAACGGTGGTGATGATGGGTGATGGCGTCAATGACAGCCTTGGCTTCGCAGGAGCCGATATCGCCGTCGCGGTTTCCACAGCGACCGACGCAGCGCGCGCCAGCGCCGATATGGTTTGCGTGAGCCCTCGCCTCACGGCCATCGCCGAAGTCATTGACTACTCGCGCACGGTGGGTTCGGTCGTGCGCGGAAATTTTGTCTGGTCCATCGCGTACAACCTCATTGCTATTCCGTTCGCGGTAGCTGGTGTCGTCAACCCGCTCGTGGCAAGTGTTGGTATGGCGCTGAGCTCAGCGGTCGTGATGCTTAATGTGATGCGGCTCGACCGCGCTACCGGACGTCAAAGCTGATGGAGTCGCTATTTATTCTTATTCCGCTTGCTCTGATGCTTGCTGTGATCATAGGTGCGGCATTCTGGTGGTCGACCACATCCGGCCAATTTGACGATTTGGAGGAAGCAGGCCGTAGCGTGATTGACGACAACGACCGCTAGCGTCGGCCAGCGACCCTCAAATAGCCGCGACTTGATACGCGTCAACATACTGCGCGTCAGGCCTCGCTATCGTTCTCCCACAGAAATGGTCGCTGACAGAACGGAGTTACACAATGGGGAATGACCGCGCGATAAGCGCCGAACACGAGATATACAACTACAAAGTTGTGTACCAGTTCTCAATAGCCACAGTGCTGTGGGGCATAGTGGGCATGCTGGTTGGTGTGATCATCGCTGCGCAGTTGGTGTGGCCTGAGCTCAATGCGCATGAATATCTGAACTTCGGTCGCCTGCGCCCCCTGCATACCAACGCGGTGATTTTTGCGTTTGGTGGATGCGCGCTGTTTGCCTCATCCTACTACGTGGTGCAGCGTACCTGTCACGTGCCGCTGTTTGCGCCGAAGCTGGCGGCTTTTACATTTTGGGGCTGGCAGCTGGTGATCGTGCTGGCCGCCATCACGCTGCCGTTGGGCATCACCAGTAGCAAGGAATACGCTGAGCTTGAGTGGCCCATCGACATTCTGATTGCCGTGGTCTGGGTCTCGTATGCGGTCGTATTTTTTGGCACGCTTGCCAAACGCCGCACCTCGCACATTTATGTGGCTAACTGGTTCTTTGGCGCATTCATATTGACCATCGCACTACTGCACATCGTCAACAGTGCAGCCATCCCGGTGTCAATGACGAAATCGTATTCCGCATATGCCGGCGTTCAGGACGCAATGATCCAGTGGTGGTACGGGCACAACGCCGTCGGGTTCTTCCTCACAGCCGGGTTCCTCGGCATCATGTACTACTTCGTACCAAAGCAGGCAGAGCGTCCGGTGTATTCGTATCGCTTATCGGTTGTGCACTTTTGGGCGCTGATCTTCACCTATATGTGGGCCGGTCCGCACCACTTGCATTACACAGCGCTGCCTGACTGGACGCAATCGATTGGTATGGTCTTCTCGCTGGTGCTGCTGGCACCGTCGTGGGGCGGCATGATCAACGGCATGATGACGCTGTCCGGTGCGTGGCACAAGCTGCGTGACGACCCGATTCTCAAGTTCCTCGTGACCTCACTTTCGTTCTACGGCATGTCGACCTTTGAGGGGCCAATGATGTCGATCAAGACCGTCAACGCGCTTTCGCACTACACCGACTGGACTATCGGGCATGTGCATTCTGGCGCTTTGGGCTGGGTCGCGTTCGTGTCGATCGGGGCGATCTATTACATGATCCCGCGTCTGGTCGGCAAAGAAAAAATGTACAGCACCAAGCTCATCGAAATTCACTTCTGGGTAGCAACGTTTGCCATCGTCCTCTACATCGCCTCAATGTGGATCTCGGGTGTTATGCAGGGCCTGATGTGGCGTGCGGTGAACGCCGATGGAACGTTGACTTACAGCTTTGTTGAAGCGGTTAAGAGCAGCTATCCGTTCTGGTTCATCCGGTTTGTGGGCGGTCTGCTGTTCTTCAGCAGCATGTTCCTCATGGCCTACAACGTCTACATGACGGTACGGGGGGCGAAAGTGGCGCAGGCCGTGGTGCCGCCGCCCGTTACCGGTGCAGCGTTTGCGGGCTCACCGTTACCTGTAGCTGCGTAGGAAGACCATCATGAAATTCACACACGACACTATTGAGCGTAAGACGGGCCTGCTAATCGCACTGGTCATCTTCGTCGTCAGTATCGGTGGACTGGTAGAAATCGTTCCCCTGTTTTTCCAGAAAAACCTGATCGAACCGGTCGCAGGCCTCAAGCCCTACGATCCCCTGCGTCTGGTAGGTCGCGACATTTATGTGCGTGAGGGTTGCTACAACTGTCACTCTCAGATGATTCGCCCCTTCCGCGCTGAAACCGAGCGTTACGGGCCCTACTCTGTGGCTGGTGAGTTTGTCTATGACCGCCCCTTTCAGTGGGGCAGCAAGCGCACCGGGCCCGATCTCGCCCGCGTTGGTGGCCGCTATAGCGATGAGTGGCATCGCTTGCACCTGGACAATCCTCGCGCGGTGGTGCCGGACTCCAACATGCCGCGCTACGACTTCCTTGATCGCCCGATAACAGGCCCCGAGGTAAGCAGACGCATGAAGGTGCTGAAAATGCTGGGCCATCCCTACACGGATGAAGAAATAGCAAACGCGGGCGCGACAATAAAAGACAAAACCGAGCTCGATGCGCTAGTCGCTTATCTTCAAGGGCTAGGCATCCAAATCAAAGCATCGAAGGGGCAGTCGTGAACGAACTCAGAAGTATTGTGACCGTCATTTCTTTTTTGACATTCATCGGCATCATCTGGTGGGCATGGCGACCTGGCAGCAAACAGCAGGCAGAGATTGTGATGAGCGACATGCTCCTCGACGATGACCGCAAACCGTCTCCTCCCAACACACGTCGGGGAGTCGGGAAATGAACGACCTGCTGGGATCGGGTTTTCTGGCACCCGGATGGGGGTGGTACGTCGCTATCCTGACGGTGCTCAGCCTGCTCGCCTGTTTGTGGATCCTGCGCGCCAACAGCACGAAGAAAGCAGCCACCGGCGAAGTAAAACTGCATGGTCAGAACGAGTGGGATGGCTTGCGCGAGTACGACAACCCACTGCCGAAATGGTGGTCGAATCTCTTCTATATCACGGTGATTTTCGCGTTTGCGTACTTACTGCTCTACCCTGGTTTGATCGTGACTAACGGACTGCTCGGATGGAGCACCGCGTCGCTGTATCGCGACGAGGTAAAGGAAATGAAAGCCGAAACAGATCCCATTTTTGACGCGTACTCGAAACAGGATGTGAAGACGGTATCCGCCGACAAAGGTGCCCTGAAAATTGGGGCAAGACTATTCCAGACCTACTGTGTGCAATGTCACGGCACCGACATGCGCGGCTCGAAAGGTTTTCCGAATCTCGTAGATAACGATTGGCTGTATCCAGGAACGCCGGAGGGGATCAAGACCACGATCCTCGAAGGCCGCAACGGTATGATGCCAGCGTTTGCGAGCGTGCTCAAACCTGACCAGATCACTGACGCGGCTCAATATGTATTGTCGCTTTCAGGCCGCTCCACCGCGCCCGACGCAGTGGGGCGTGGCGAGGTCACCTTCAAGCAGATTTGCTCTGCCTGCCATGGCCTGGACGGCAAAGGCAATGTCGCTCTCGGTGCGCCGAATCTGACCGATTCGATCTGGCTCTACGGCGGGAGTCTCGCCACTATTGTGGAGACGCTGAACAAAGGGCGGCAGGGTCAGATGCCTGCACAGAAAGATACGCTGGGCGAGGCGCGAGTGCACCTCCTGGCTGCCTACGTATACGCGCAATCGCAAGAACAGGCGCAGTCGCAGCCGCAGTCCAACCGTAAGCCTTAGTTCAGGAAGCAGCAACACCCCATGAGCAACGTAGCGGGCGAGACGAAGGTTGTCTCGCTCTATCAATCGCAGAAAAAAATCTACGCTAAATCTGTTGTTGGTCGCTTCGCCAACCTGCGGGTGTTCATGGTGTTCTTTACGCAGGCCATTTTTTATGGGCTCGCGTGGTTGCCTTGGAATGGCCGACAGGCGGTGCTTTTTGACCTGAATGCTCGTAAGTTCTACATATTCGACTGGGTGTTCTGGCCGCAGGATGTCCTGTATCTGACCTTCATTTTGATTGTCTCTGCCTACGCGCTGTTCTTTGTCACCGCGATTGCCGGGCGCGTGTTCTGCGGCTACGCTTGCCCGCAGACGGTGTACACCGAAATTTTCATGTGGATTGAGAATAAATTTGAGGGTGATCGCGGCGCGCGCATCAAACTTGATCAGTCCCCGATGTCGGCGAACAAGCTGTGGCGTAAAGGCGGCAAGCACTTTTTTTGGGTGCTGATCGGTTTGTGGACGGGCTTCACGTTTGTTGGCTATTTCACGCCGATTCACACGCTGATGCACGAGGTGCTCTCGTTGTCAACAGGCCCATGGGAAACATTCTGGATATTTTTCTATGCGTTTGCGACTTGGGGGAATGCCGGCTTCATGCGCGAGCAGGTGTGCAAATACATGTGCCCTTACGCGCGCTTTCAGAGCGTGATGTTTGACCGGGACACGATGATCGTCACATACGATCAGGCGCGTGGCGAACCACGCGGTGGCCGAAAAAAATCAGCTGACCCCGCAGCGCTAAATCTCGGCTCCTGCGTTGACTGTTCGCTATGCGTTCAGGTGTGTCCAACCGGCATTGATATTCGCCAGGGCCTGCAGTACGAGTGCATTGGCTGCTCGGCGTGCATTGACGTGTGCGATACCGTCATGGACAAGATGAGCTACCCGCGTGGCCTGATTCGGTATTCCACCGAGAACGCGCTTGAAAAACACTGGGATATGGCGGCTATCCGCACCCACATGCTGCGCCCGCGAATCATCGTTTACTTTAGCGTGCTGATGCTGCTGGTCGGTGGACTGGCTGCATCTCTGATCTTGCGCAGCCCGCTCAAGGTTGATGTCATTCGCGATCAGCGGGTGCTGGCGCGTGAGGTTGAAGGACGCTACATTGAAAATATTTACAAACTCAACGTGATGAACACGGCGGAGCGGGCGCAGCGTTTTTTGGTGACGGTGGACGGACTGCCCGACGCGGAAATTAATCGGGGTGGTTTGATCAGCGCAGAGCCTGCCTCCACGGCAGCTTCGAGTGTCGCAGTGCGCATTCCAGTTGACGCGGTTAAGCCCGGAAGCCATACCATTCATTTCAAAGTTCAGTCGGAACTGGACGCTGCCGTCAGCGTCACGGAAAAGACTGTGTTTTTAGTTCCGAGGTAGCTCATGAATTCGTCAACAACTGTCCCCACCATCGTGCCCGTGAGCCGCTGGATTTGGCCGGGTATCCTGATCGCGGGGCCAGCATCGGTGATTGTTGCCTGCATCATCACCGCCTACTTCGTTGTTCAGCATCCCGACGGCCTGGTGGCAAGCGATTACTACAAGCAAGGCAAGGCAATTAATGCACAGCTTGCACAACTGCATCGCGCCGAACAGCTGGGCTTGAGCAGTATGAAAATGGTTTCGACGGATCGAGCGGTTCTAATCACGTTTCCTGATTCGCCGCTTCGTGACCGCATTGATGTCGTGCTTGCACATCCGGTCGACGCCGACCTTGATATTCGCGCCATCGTGTCGCCGAGCGAGACAGGCGTGTACGAGATTCCAGTGCAAAAGAAGCTCACCGAGCGGCGACGTGTGGTCGTCACTGACGCACCCGTGCGTAGCTGGCGGGTGGAATCGCTGCTCCTTCCCGCGCGGCCCTAGAGCGCTACACGTTCGTTGGTAAAGGAGGATGCATGAAGTTCAACGCCGCTACCTGGGGTGCCGTCCTGTGGCCCGCCTTTCTCGGGGCAGCGCTGGCTGATGCCATCCTGTTTACGTTGATAGATCCTGAGACCATTGTTCTTTTCGGCGTGCATCCTGGCGTGTCTCGACCGGCAGCTTATACAGTAGGATTTTTTGGGTTCTGGTGCATCATTGTGGCTGCCAGCGTGACGACCCTGTGGTTACACGCGGACAACGCAGAAAAATCGAAGTACGCGCCGCTGCGCTGATTTGGGTCAACAACAACGCTCCATGTCAGGTCGATACTCGTAGCGTCTTCAACAGATTTTCAGCATTTGCCGTGTTTTCTGCCGACGTACTCAAACGCTTTGACCTGAACGGGCCGCGCTACACCTCGTATCCCACCGCTGACCGATTTGCAGCTCACTTTCGGCCTGACGATTACGCACGCGCGCTGCGAACGATGCAGCACCGCCCCGCATCACTCTACGTGCATGTGCCATTCTGCCGTTCCCTGTGCTACTACTGCGCGTGCAACAAAATCATCAGTAAGAGCGCTACGATTGCTGACGAATACCTTGACTTGCTGGCACGCGAAACAACGCTAGTCAATTCGCACACCGGTACCCTCCCAATTGCACAAATCGCATTCGGAGGCGGCACGCCAAATTTCCTCTCAATAGCGCAGCTGCAGCGGCTGATGGCAGGCCTCGCCGGTAAGTTCGACCTGCTGCCGGAGCGGGAACAGGGCATTGAGCTTGACCCGCGATTTCTCGATGCCGCCTACGTCGCCGCGTTGCCAGCCCTCGGATTCAATCGCGTCAGTTACGGCGTCCAGGATTTCGATCAACAAGTGCAGACCCTGATCCATCGTTTTCAGACGTTCGAGCAAACGGCGTCGGCGGTCGAGGCAGCGCGGACGGTGGGCATCAGTTCGGTATCGTTCGATCTGGTGTACGGTCTGCCCATTCAGTCGCGCGAGAGTTTTGCGGCGACGCTGGAGCGCGTACTTTCGCTGGAGCCAGATCGACTGGCGCTGTTCAACTACGCACACATCCCCGAACGCTTCAAGGCACAGCGGCGCATCCCAACCGAGACGCTGCCCTCGATTCAGCAGCGCACCGAACTCTTTTTGTACGCCACCGAGCGGCTGGTTGACGCGGGCTATCAGACCATTGGCCTCGACCATTTCGCCAAGCCTGGGGACCCGTTGGCCAAGGCGCTTGCGGATGGCAGCCTGCGCCGCAATTTTCAGGGTTACAGCACGCATCACGCGACGGATCTGGTTGGGCTTGGCGTGTCCGCGATCAGTCACTTGAACGGCGTGTTCGCACAGAACAGTCCTCAACTCGACGTCTATCGTGATCGTGTGTCCCATGATCAGTTCGCGACCGTTCGCGGCGTGGCGCTCAACCGCGACGATAAAATTCGCAGTACGGTGATCGAGCAAATCATGTGCACCGGTCGCGTGGACTGGAGCGAGATTGCAGCGATGTTCGCTATTGATCCCTCGTCTTATTTTGCAGAAACGCAGGATGCCATCGAGCAGTTCGCCAGTGTCGGCATCGTCACTCAGTCGCCCCGCGAACTCATCGTTACCCCGCAAGGACGCCTCTTGTTACGCGCGGTGGCGATGGTGTTTGATAAGTACAAACACGCGAAGCGGGAGCAGACCATTACCTTCTCGCGCATCGCTTGAGTGCATGACCGGGTGATGCAGCCATGACGCTGTCTCTGCTGGTTTCGGCGATCTTGATGGGACTCATGGGCGCGGGTCACTGCGCCACCATGTGCGGTCCCATCACACTCGCGCTGGTCACGCGTCAGCCCGAGCGGCCACGCCAGCCGCTGGCGTCACACCTCGGGCGCATCAGCATGTATGCGCTGCTGGGTGCCATCGTGGCGGCCTTCAGCGCCGCTGCTACCAGTTTTTTGCGCAACGAGGTGTTACAAACGGCGTGGCTTGTTTTGCCAAATCTGCTGTTGTTGTTTTCGGCGCTGTATTTGATGGGATTTCGCCAGGCCTACGCGCCCGTAGAGAACGTTGGCCAGCGTGTCTGGCGACAACTCGACGGCGCACGCACCTGGGCCTCGGCACGCGGCGGTGTGGGCGGTGATTTGCTACGCGGGGCGCTATGGGGCATGCTGCCGTGCGGCATGATTTACAGCGCGCTGGGCCTCGCGGTGCTTGCCGCGCATCCTGTTGACGGTGCGTTGGTCATGGCTGCTTTCGGCGCATCGACGCTGCCGGTTCTGCTTGCGCTCGGCATGCTTTCAAAAAACGCGGTGAAGCGCCTGCAAACGACAGCAATGCGGCGATGTCTGGGCGGCGCGCTACTGTTGCTGGTAGCGTGGAATTTGTATCTGTTGCCGGATCGCCTGCATGGCGTGCGCTTCTCGTTTCTCTGCTGAAAACCGTAGACCAAAGGCGACGCAAACGAAGGCATAATAAATTGAAAGGTGACGACGGCATCTGATCCTATTCAATGGAGGCAATCTTTGACGCAGGCAATCAACCAGGAAACACCCGACGCACCCCTGCCAGCAGAGGGTTACGCGGGCGACGTGTCGCCCCCGCTCGCGTGGCGTTGGTGGCAATCAGGTAAGGTGGTACTGGTGGATATTCGCAGCAATGCCGAGCGGGAATGGGTGGGATTCGTGCCTGATGCCGCCGTGGTGGCATGGAAGCAGTGGCCCGGCATGACTGTCAACCCGGATTTTGATGCACAAATTCGCGCTGCCGCTGGCAACAAACCCGTGGTTATGCTGTGCCGTTCAGGCATCCGCTCCATCGCATCGGCGAAGCGCGCAACCGAGTTGGGCCTCACGGCCTACAACATTCTAGAAGGCTTCGAAGGCGATCCGGATGTCGCGGCACATCGCAGTTCACGCGGAGGATGGCGATATCGTGGACTGCCGTGGCGGCAGAATTGATCTACGAACGCTGCCTTTTTTTATGCGCGAAACAGCGGCAGCAAAAATATCGCAATGTTGACAAAAAACGCGGCCATCCACACCAGTGAACGCTGCCGCTGTTTGCCAGTCACATAGAACGCGACGTAGATCACGCGCAACATAATGAAGGCAACGGCCAGTGCATTCGGCAGCCAGCCGATCACACCGAGCATGTGGCTCACGATAACGGCCGCCGCAAAAAACGGTAGCGCTTCCCAGCAGTTTTCTTGCGCCGATTGCGCCCATTTTTTATAGCCTTGCTGCTTTGCGATCCACTCGCGCGGATTGCGGTTATCGTAGCCCCCGTCCTTGTGAGAGACGTTCATGTCGCGGCCCTTGGCCAACCCCGCGCAGACGATTGGCATGATGGCGGCGAGCAGGATGCAGAACAGGGCAATGGTCATAAAAATACTTTTCCAGTCACTATTTTTTCAGTAACTTATCGCCGAAAGCGTTATTTAATAAGGGCTTGAGACCAAAAAACGTGGTAACTCGACAATCAGAGATTTATGCGTCTTTGCCCAATTGAACAGGCGCTTACGCGACAAAGCTGATTACGCGTTCTTCTACAACCCCAGCGCCGCGATACCCGCTTTGGCAATCTGCACGTCTTCCGTGGATTTCACGCCGGAGACGCCCACCGCGCCTACGTAGTGGCCTTCTACGACAATCGGCACGCCACCTTCCAGCGGCGTCACCGGCTCAACCGAGAGAAACGAAACGCGCCCTTCGTTGACCATTTTTTCGTACACGCCGCTTTCGCGGCGACCAAGCGCTGCGGTCCTGGCTTTTGCTGGGGCAATCCACGCCGACACCGGCGCTGCGCCATCCAGCCGTTGCAGCCACAGCATATGGCCACCGTCATCCACAATCGTAATCGTTACCGCCCAATTGTTTTTTACTGCTTCAGTTTCGGCCGCTGCCGCGATTTTTTTAACGTCGTCATGGGTCAATACGGGTTTGCTCTTCATGTGGTTTTCGCTTTGATTTTCATTAAGGAGGAATATTTAAGCAGCAGCTGCTCTTTGCTTTCGACGTACTCACCGCTCACCGGGATGCAGTCCACCGGGCACACCTCTCGGCATTGCGGGACGTCGAAATGGCCCACGCACTCGGTGCACTGGGTGGGGTCAATTACGTAGATGTCCGTGCCCATCGAGATCGCATCGTTAGGGCATTCGGGTTCGCAGACGTCGCAGTTAATGCACTCGTCGGTAATCATCAGGGCCATGCCGCTATTGTAGGAGCGGGTCGCGGAAGAGCGCGCCTACAACACAAACGCCCACGATAATTTCGCAAACACCTCGGTCGTCGCGCGATTCGGCTGCGCGCTCGCCCGCACATTGCCCTGCGTAACGCCTAGATTGAATTCCCGCCCAAGCCCACGCTTGTGCGAGTACACCAGCGAGATCGCTTGCGTTTGCGACCTCGGTATCACGGCAAATGGGTACATCGACGCATTGCGTTCCGACCGTGTGTGTTGCGCAATCAGACGCAACGTGTCCTGCGCCGTGAGGTAGCCGATACCCACCAGCTGCATCAGTCGTTCGTGCAGTCGCCAGCGACCCGAATCGATGTCGTTCAACCGAAAATCGCTGACCTTCCATTCAAGCTCCACCCGCTCGTGAGGCCGCGTATTGAGCGTGACGCCAGCGAACAGTGAGCGCGCCAGCGTATCAGCCGCTACGTCAACGCCGCGCCCACCTTCCACCTCGACAAACGCATACGGTAACCACCCGCCCGGATTGCCTTCGCCTTTGGCGTACAGCGTCGGCGTGTGATGCCAACGTCCGGCCTCCTGCACGCGCGCGTAGTTCGCCCAGCGCGGTTGCAGGCTCCACTCGGAATTGCGATTGCCATTGGCGTAAATCTGTGGTGTGACGTAGCGTTGCAGCGCCTCGCCATTGCTCGCGTGCGTCTCACCCCCGAACAATCCCGGGCAAATATTGTTGAAAAATCCTTCGCGCTTGATGCAGCGCCACGCCTCGAATTTCACGGCATCAATCCCGTTTTGGGTGACGATGGAATTGTCACTGCGGAACTTGGGTGAGATCGATGTCGCGCTGATAAAAGCGTGATGAACTCCATCATCAAAACTGCCATCAACATAGGCCGCATGCCCATCGTTCTTGACGTTCAAAACACGATCGTCGGTGCTGCTTGCGAACAGCTGCGCACGAACACGGGACTCGTTGTTAGGGCGGAACAATCCGTCGACTGACGCCGTGCGATTGGTGGTGCCATCGTCGTAAGTTCGATCTGACAGCAATGCGCCCAAACTGCCGTTCCCCTCACCCGCAGCAAAGGGAACGCGCACCCGCGCAAAGGTGCTCGTTGAGCCGCCCTGATTTCGCGCATCGGAATAGTAGGTGCCAGGCAGAATCACAAATCCGCCACCGCGATCATGCACCGTCAGCAGTGTGGCATCAGTTCGCTCGCTGCGATAGGTCGCCCGCGCGCCCCATAACGGGTCGGTGATCGAGCGGGTGTAAATCAGGTTGTATGGCGTGGAATACAGATCCGTTCCTTCAAGAAAAAACGGACGCTTTTCCTGCACCGACAGCGCAAATCGGGTGTTGCCTTTGAGCTGGGGTGTGTCCAGTTCAAGCTGCGAAAAGTCAGGCCGAAAGGTTGCATCGAGTACCCACTCCGGGCTTGGCCGCCACTTGATGTCGGCACCTGCGCTGAATTTTGTTTCGCTGGAAGTTTGCTCGCCGACCCGCGCTCGGCTGCTGTTCACCGCCAGGTACGGCGTCACCGTCAGCCCTGACGTTTTCGGCAAATCACGCAACCCTGTCAACTCCTCCGCCACGCACAAAAAACACGACGGATCGCGGCCTAAGACCACATTGGTGGTGCGGATGCGCGTCTCGCGCGGCTGGTTACGAAACACGATGAAATTAAGTTTTTCCGGCGTCGGATGGGGTAGGCGGAGTGAGGCCCATGGAATCCGGAATTCCGCGCTCCAACCGTCGACCAGCCGCGCGGGCACGGCCTCGAAATCAAAGTCCGGTGACCAATCTTCGTCCGAGTTGTCCTCGTTCCACACACCGTCGGCCAACACGCCACGAGGGTTCACACGAAAAAATTGCGCGAATTTCTTCGCACCCGTCGGATCAATCCAGAGGATGAAATTGTCCTGGTTGCCAAACACCTTGTCGCGGCGGACAAAGGGCGCATGAATTTGTGAAGGCTCGGGATCAAACCCACGCACGCCAAAATAAATCGCCTCGCTGTCATACAGCACACGCACCTCCGTGCGATCCCGCGCAGGCTGCTTTTCACGTGGCATGTTCTCGGTGAAATTTGCTGATACCGGCGCACGCTGCCAATCGGGCTCATCCAGCTTGCCATCTAGCGTGATTTTTCCAGTGATTGGAACGGCCAATAGCGCAGAACTCGCTGCGCTGAAAAGTGCCATAAACACGCATACAGCAGCGCTGACACGTCGTAAATAATCGTTCACCCACTGTCCCCCAAATGGCCAAAATTCGCCAGATGTGAACGTTACCCACGGCGCGCACAGATAGCAAATCGCTTGCGACGAGTAACGGGTACGTAGTCATGACTATGTTGTGTCGACGGCGCCACAGCCACCCGGTAGCGCGCGGATCACTGGGTCGCAGCATACCCGCTGCTGCAGAAGAGCCACTTCTGCAGCAGCGGGTATGCTGATTCCCACTGTCACATAACGAGGCGAAATTTCGTCTTGCAGCAACAACAAGAAATTTTCTATGCGCACCCGATCTCCTTCAAGCTCAAGTCATGCGTTGGTCGCGATCGTGGGCTTACTCACTGCAAGCGTGCAGGCCGCCATTACCCCAATCGCTGTGACCGCGGCCGTCACCGGTAACATGGGCCGCGTGGGGGAGAATTACAGCTGGACTGACTCGGCAGGACGTCCGCGCGCGGCTTTGCTAGCGCGCAACACATCAAGTGGCGGTGGCGTGCTGGATCGTTACGCATACGTGCTCGCGAACAGTGCGACGCGCATCGTCAATTCCACCGGGTCGGGGGCAGGCGGTTTCGGTTATGTCGTGTCGCATTTGCCTTACGTAGACAACTGTGCGGCCACCCCCGATACTCAATTCTGCGAATCCATTCGTGTCATCGGGGACGATAGCCCGCTTGGCCTTGGCTTCACCGGAACGTACAGCGTCAAATTTGCCGGGCGTCACCACGCGATTCACGAATTCAAAACGACCTATCCCCGCTTCACCGGGCCGCATCCCGCAGCGCCCAAATTCATTCGTTATGACGTGCCGATCACCATTCAGTGGTTGTTCGTGAATGGTCGCGATCACCCACTGTGGACGGTCACGTGGGACTGGTCGGCCGTGCCTGCCGCGTTGCCGTTAGCGCAACAGATCGAGGGCGATTCGCGCGGGCCGTATGGCGAGATGGATTTTGACGGCATCAACGGTAGCGGCAATGCCATCGGCGGCATCGCGTGGGCGGTGAACGAGAAACGCTTCACCACCACCGTTGCAGCCTTCACTCTCAACAGCGCGTGGACGTGGAACAGCACAGGCGACGCGGCCATCCCGTTCAACATGTTGTGGATTCAGGGTGCTAACGCGCAAATGGGCATGGTGCAGACGAGCCTGCTTGCAACGCACGATGCGGGCAATGGTGGCTATACCAATGGCGGCGGCTTTCAGGGCGCGACCAGTGCTGTCGGCAACGCGTGCGCCGATGCGCCCGGATACAAACTGTTTTGCGTATGGGACTGGCCGTTTCAGAGCATTGAAAATAATTTTTATGGCGGTGTGAATGTGTTGCCTAACGACACCACCAACGGTCGTCGCCTTGCGTGGGGCGCAAAGCTTGGCGCGATTGGCCGCGCTTCGTATGCAAACTACGTGAACACGAACGTAGCGCAGCCGCAGGCCAAAAGTTACAGCACCTTCATCGTGCTCGGCGAACACGGCGCAGCTGTGAATCCTGTGGCGGATCAGGTCAACGAGTTGCAGCGCATTTTGAAAGCCGCATCACCGGTGACAGCCACGGCCACCGTCGGTACGCTGGCCACGAGCGGCCCGGCGGGTGTGGGCCGCAGCGACACGCAGGCCTACACGCGAACCGGTTTCAATCCGGTTTACGCAACATGGGACATTGCGGCTAACAGCAATAAAGCCACGCTCAACTGGGCAGCCTCTGGCGCAGATTCACTGAAAAATCCGGTGGTCAGGCTGCTCGGCTACAGCACCGGAATAGCGCCAAACAGCGTCACCCTCAATGGCACAGCATTGATCGCTGAGACCGACTATCTCGCCAGCGTCGACATCACCACCAGCACGCTGTGGCTCACGCTGGTGCGCTCGGTGTCGGGTAGCAGCAACACGCTCGCGATCAACGCGACCGCTGGTGTGCCGCCCTGCACCATGGATATCGATGGCGACGGCCACATTTATGCGAGCACGGACGGCTTGATTTTGATGCGTGTGATGCTCGGCTTGACCAACGCTGCGGTGTCATCGGCAGCGGTCGTGGGCTCGCCGCGCAGCACGTGGCCCGATATCAAAAAGTACTTGAACGAGAGTTGCGCGATGGGGTTACCGTAGTCGCAAAGAACTGCAGGAGCGGCTCTGCCGCGACCCACGTTGCCATAAGTGAGTGCGGGTCGCGGCATAGCCGCTCCTACAAAAATACGCAAAAAACTACGCGTTGATCAACCGCCGCTCAAGCACTTTTTGCTTCAACGCTTCGCCCACCAGCGGATGCACAAAGCGGCTGAAATCACCGCCGAAATATGCCACTTCGCGCACGATCGTGGCCGAGATGAACAGATATTTTTCTGACGGTGTGAGGAACACCACTTCGACGCTTGGATCCATGCTGCGGTTCATGCCGGCCATCTGAAATTCGTATTCAAAATCGCTGACCGCACGCAGGCCGCGCATGATGATGCCCGCGTCCTGCTGGCGCACAAAATCGAGCAGCAAACACGAGAAGCGTTCAACGCGCACATTCGGCAAATCCTTGACCACTTCGCGCGCCATGTCTACGCGCTCCGTCGCGGTGAACCACGGCCCCTTGCGGTTGGAATCGGCGACGCCAACGACGACCTCGCCAAACAACCGCGCAGCGCGACGAATCAAGTCTTCATGCCCCTTCGTTAACGGGTCGAAGGTTCCAGGGTAAACACATCGCAGCATGATCAGTTCTCCTCGGTGGCCCCGCTCGCGACATGGGCGGCGGTGGGTGCTGCTATTGGCGTGAAGAGATGATAGTTCACCACCCCGGCGCGCCCCTGTCGCGTCCGCGTGAAGCCCGGCAGGTCTTTGTCTTTGAGTTCCTTCACGTACTCGCAGTACACCAGCGCGTCGGGCGCTGCGACGCGCGCGATCAAGGGCGCTAACCGCGCCCACCAGTCCTGCGCAAACGGTGGGTCAATGAAAATCACATCAAACTTTTCCGGCGTCGCGGCCAAGTATCCAAAGGCGTCGGCGTTAACGAGCTTGAGATTCGCCATGTCCAGTACGTTGGCGTTCTTGGTCATCGCCTGCATCGCAGCCTTCGATGTCTCCACCGCAATCACCTTGGCCGCGCCGCGCGACGCGGCCTCAAACGCCAGTGCGCCTGAGCCGGAAAACACGTCCAGGCAGCGCTTGCCGTCAAGGTTTTGCCCGAGCCAGTTGAACAAAGTCTCACGCACCCGATCAGGCGTCGGCCGAAAACTCTCCACCCCCAGCATGTCAGGAAAGCGAATAAGGCGGCGCTTGTGCGTGCCACCGATGATGCGGATCTGGTTTTTGTAGGGGGTCATTTCTGTCCCCTCTCCCGCAGGCGGGAGAGGGTTAGGGTGAGGGTGGTAGCGTTAGGTGGAGGGCAGTCTCTAGAATCGTATTGTCTCGAATCCCGTCAGAAAGCGCTGCATGTGGGGCTTGTTCAAGAAAAAAACTCAGCCGACGCCGGTCGAAACGGCAGCAGATACGCCGGTTGAAACACCCGTTACGCCGGTCGCAGCCGTGGTTGAGGCGCCGCCAACCGCAGTCATAGTCGCCACGCCCGAAGAAAAAAAAGGCTGGCTGGACAAACTTAAATCGGGTTTGACCGCCACGAGGAACAAGCTCGGCCTGAACATTTTGTTCGCGGGCAAGCTCGACGAAGAGACGCTGGAACAGTTGGAGGCGCAACTGCTGATGGCCGATTGCGGCATGCCCGCGACGCAGCACCTGCTCGACGATCTGCGCAAACGCTGGAAGCAGGCAGGCGGCACGGGCGATCCACGCGCCATGCTGGTCGAGAGCCTCACTGAGCTGCTGAAGCCGCTGGAGCAGCCGTTTAAGGTCGCGCAGGAGGCGCCGTTCGTGATCATGATCGCGGGCGTCAACGGCGCGGGCAAAACCACCAGCATCGGCAAGCTCGCCAAATATCTGCAAGGCCAGGGCGCAAGCGTCCTGCTGGCTGCGGGCGACACTTTCCGTGCGGCCGCCCGCGAGCAGCTCGCGATTTGGGGCGAGCGCAACAACGTCACGGTGATTCAGCAAGCAGGCGGCGACCCGGCGGCGGTCATGTTCGACGCCGTGGCCGCAGGCAAAGCGCGCGGCACGGACGTGGTGATGTGCGACACGGCGGGCCGTTTGCCGACGCAATTGCACCTGATGGACGAACTGAAAAAAGCCAAACGCGTGATCGGCAAAGCCATGGACGGCGCGCCGCATGAAGTGCTGCTCGTGCTCGACGGCACCACGGGACAAAACGCGATCTCGCAAGTCAAATCGTTCGACGATGCACTCGGCCTGACCGGCCTCGTAATGACCAAACTCGATGGCAGCGCCAAAGGCGGCGTGATCTGCGCTATCGCCAAAGAACGCCCGATTCCGCTGCGTTTTATTGGAGTGGGCGAAGGGATTGATGACCTGCGACCGTTTGTCGCGAGGGAGTTTGCGGAGGCGTTGGTTTAGTTTTTAGCTCCCTCTCCCGTAGCACGCCTGCGCCCGCTGGCGCAAATGTGCGCCGGGGTTGGGGTGAGGGTGGTTCAGAAGCAAAGTGAAGTTGGCTCCGCTGAGTCAATGCCCTCACCCTCCGCCCTCTCCCGCGCTGCGGGAGAGGGGACTTAAGGATCGCTAAATAATTTACAGCTTTACGTCGAAAGTCCCATTCAAATTGGGCTTAGCACCATATTAAGTCATTTATCGACTATTGATTAAAACAGCGCCTATGCCCATGTGCAGCAGGCATTCCACCAAAAAGCCATATCAAAAAATAGACAATTTAGTGATGGAGGTAAACATCTCCAGTGCCAGCGATCCGGCGTGACTGTTGCCGCTTTCTTCCAGCGCTGGCGACCACACGCAAATCCCGCATTGCCCCGGCAAAATTGCCACGATGCCACCGCCGACGCCGCTCTTCGCGGGTAGCCCAACGCGAAACGCGAAATCGCCCGCCGCGTCGTACGTGCCGCAGGTCAGCATCAGCGACGACAAACGTTTCGCCGAACTCGGATCAACCACCGCTTCTCCACTCCACGGATTCACGCCATGATTGGCGAGAAAGCAGACCGCGCGCGCCAGTTCAACGCAATTCATTTCGATAGCGCAGTGGTGGCAATACGCATGCAGCACCTCGCCCACCTTGTTGTGCAGATTACCGAAGCTCTTCATGAAGTGCGCCATCGCCGCGTTGCGCGACGAGGTGCTGATCTCGGATTGCGCGACCTTCGTGTTGTACGTAATGTCTGCAACGCCACTCACCTTGCGCACGAAATCCACCAGCGACTGCGCCGCATTCACGCTGCGACTCGCCAGCATGTCAGTCACCACCAGCGCCCCAGCATTGATGAACGGATTGCGCGGAATGCCGTGCTCCGCTTCGAGCTGCACCAGCGAATTGAACGGTGAGCCCGAAGGCTCCCGTCCCACGCGCGTCCACAACGAATCGCCCTCGCGCTGGAAGGCGAGCGTCAGCGCAAACAGCTTCGAGATCGACTGAATGGAAAACCGCTTCGTCGCATCGCCCACCGAATAAACATTGCCCGCAAAATCCACCACCGCCATGCCAAATTGATCGGGCGAAACGTTGGCGAGTTCGGGAATGTAGGAGGCGACTTTGCCTTCGCCGATGACGGGTTTCAGCGCGGTGTGGATGCGGTCGAGGGTGGCTTGATAGTCCATGACGGGATTATGCGCACTTTGTCCCCTCTCCCGCAGTGCGGGAGAGGGCTAGGGTGAGGGCGGTGGAATGAGGTGATTGCCTGCACTCCACCGTTCGCCCTGAGCGCAGCGAAGGGTCTGCTGAACGGCGCTTCGCGTTTGCGAAGAGCGCGCTCCATGGCCGCGCGGGGCCAGTCACTTTTTGCAATCGCGCAAAAAGTAACCAAAAACGCTTGCCCCTG
>JANXNO010000464.1 GCA_025354075.1 Burkholderiales bacterium
GCGACAAAAAATTGAAGGACGGCGACATCGTCAATATCGACGTGGCCATGATCGTCAACGGCTACTTCGGCGACACCAGCCGCATGTTCTACGTTGGCAAGCCGTCCATCGCGGGCAAGCGTTTGACCGAGGCAACGTACGAGGCCATGTGGCGCGGCATTCGCGTCGTGAAGCCGGGTGCGACGCTCGGCGACGTCGGTCATGCCATTCAGAGCTATGTGGAGCCGATGGGCTTCTCTGTGGTGCGCGAATTTTGCGGTCATGGCATCGGCAAAAAATATCATGAAGAGCCGCAGGTCTTGCACTACGGCAAACCGGGCACTGGCATGCGGCTGCTGCCCGGCATGATGTTCACCATCGAGCCGATGATCAACGCGGGTCGTCCTGGCATTCGCACACTTGCTGATGGCTGGACTGCGGTCACCGCCGACCACAGCTTGTCGGCGCAGTGGGAGCACACGATTCTGGTGACCGATACCGGCTATGAAGTCACTACCGTGTCCGCTGGCACGCCTCCGCCGCCCGCGTAGCTTTTCGTCTTATGTCCGCATCGCTCGCTGAACTGCGCCGAACCTACGAGGCGCACCGCACGCTGCTGTTCGACGCGCTGCAATCAGTCGATCAAATCGATGCGGCGCTCAAGGCGCATGCGCTTGCCGTCGATGATGTGCTGATTCAGCAATGGCACAAACATGGCCTGCATCAAACTCAAATTTCGCTGCTTGCGGTCGGTGGTTACGCGCGCTTTGAACTGTTCCCGCATTCCGATGTAGACATACTTTTGCTGCATAACGGCGTTGACGTGGCGTCGATTCCGGGCATCGAGAGCTTTCTCAGCGAGGCATGGGATCTCGGCTTTGAGGTGGGTCACAGCATGCGCAGCGTTGAGGAGTGCATCACGGAGGCGGAAGCCGACGTCACGGTGGCCACCTCGCTGCTTGAGCGTCGCTACATCGTGGGCGCCTTGGGCAACACCCATGCACTCGATCAACGCTGGCAACAGGCGTTCGACGTGGAGCATTTCGTCAAAGCCAAGCGCTTCGAGCAGCAGCAGCGTTACGCCCGCTATGAAGACACGGCCTATAACCTTGAGCCCAACGTCAAGGAGAGTCCCGGCGGCTTGCGTGATGTGCAGGTGGTGCTGTGGCTCGCGCGGGCTATCAATGGCACATCAACGCTTGACGCAATGGTCGGTCAGGGGTTTTTGAACCGGCGGGAGTGCGACGCACTCACCCGTGCCTACGCACAGGTCAAATTTTTGCGTGCGCGCTTGCATTTGGTCGCAAATCGTCGCGAGGATCGGCTTGTCTTCGAGCTGCAAAACAGCATGGCCCAGAGCCTGGGCGTGGTGGCGTCGGGGGGGTTGCGCGTCTCTGAAGTGCTGATGAAGCGCTACTACCAGTCGGCGCGCGAGTTACGACTGTTCAATGACATTTTGATCGATGCATTAACCAGCAATCGGAACGCGCCGAAGGTAGCGCTCGCAGGCACGCCGTTTGCGTCTTGCGATGGCAAGCTTGACCTGACCACGCGCGGATCCAACCTGTCGTCGCTTGAAATTTTGAAGGCGTTCCGGCTGCAATACCAGGATCGTGCGTACTCAAGTTTTACGCCCGAGCTGCGGCGCGCCATCGTGCGCTCGGTGCAGGCATTTGCCGACGACACTTTTGATACTGATGCCTGTCGCTCGCTGTGTGTTGATTTTTTGCGCAGCGGTCATGGCGTGTATCACGCCCTGAAAGCGATGAACGAGCTGGGCGTGTTGGGCAAACTGGTGCCGCCGTGGCAGCGCATCATCGGGCAGATGCAACACGACCTGTTCCACGTCTACACCGTGGATCAGCACATCTTGATGGTGTTGCGCAATATGCGACGTTTCGCTGATCCGGCGCATTCCCATGAGTACCCGCTATGCAGCGAGCTGATGCAGGACTTCCCGCAGCGCGAGCTGCTGTATCTGGCCTGCATCTTTCATGACATCGCCAAAGGCCGCGGCGGCGATCATTCACAACTGGGCATGCAGGACGCCAACACGTATTGCCAACAGCTCGGGCTGTTGCCCGAACACGTCGAGCTCGTCGCCTGGCTGGTCGAACACCACCTCACCATGTCGAGCTTCGCGCAAAAACGCGATATTTCAGACCCCGCGGTGGTCAACGAATTTGCGCAACTGGTCGGCACTGAAAAGCGCTTGCTCGCGCTGTATCTGCTGACCGTGGCTGATATTCGCGGCACCAGCCCCAAAGTGTGGAACAACTGGAAAGCACGTCTACTGGAGCAACTGTTTCGCGCCACGCGCCGCGTGTTCACGGCATCCGGTGAGACCAGCGTGTTTGACGCACTGGCCGACCGATTGGTCGAAGCGCGCCGACTGCTCGCGCTCTACGCCATTGACGTTGATCGCGCCGAAAAATTCTGGCGTAGCCTGGATTCGGTGTACCTGCAACGGCACAGCGCAGATGAGATCGCCTGGCACGCGCGAAACCTTTTCTTCCGCCTTGACACCGACAAACCTGTGGTGCGCACCCGGCTCATGCCATCGGGCGAAGGCCTGCAAATCATGGTCTACGTCAAAGACCGCGCGGAGTTATTTGCCCGTACCATGAACGTGTTGGCGCGACTCAATTTCTCGGTGCTCGATGCGCGCGTTCACACCTCAAAAACCGGCTACGCGATTGACACTTTTACGGTGGTCAACCCAAGCTCCGCGAGCCTCGCCTATCGCGACGTCCGGCAACTGCTGGAACACGCCATCACGGAAGCGCTCACCCAAACGAGCCTCCTGACGACAACGCAATTGGGCAAGGCGACAAGGCAGCAGCGGCACTTCCCGATTGCCCCGACCATTGAAATCACTGGCGACGAGCAAGGTCAGCGTTTCGTGCTCGAAATCGTCGCTGCTGATCGTACCGGACTGCTCGCGCGCATCGCAGAGGTGCTGTCCAACCGCAGCGTCGCCATTCAAACCGCACGTATCAACACGCTCGGCGCGCGGGCCGAAGATGTGTTTGTGGTGTCCGGCGGACGACTCGCCGAAGAATCCACGCGCATCGCGCTGGAGACGGAGCTGGCCGAGGCGATCGCCTGATTGATCGCCAGCAGCGCTTGCGCTGCATTCACTGGCAGCTTTTTGCTGAACTGGCAGCTTTTTGCTGAAATTGTTATTTCATAAGGGCTAACGGACTGTTATTCCTATAAGTCGACACTTGATTAGCAAGCTGTCTCAGGCAGGGTTGATTGTGTAGCTGTATATGAATACAGTTACGCTTTTCAAGTAATGGAGCCGCGCCATGGCCATGAACCGCATCCAGTTCCAACCCGGACTCTCGCTAGCGGAGTTTCTGCGTGACTACGGGGCTGAGGCACAGTGCGAAGCGCCGTTGTAGCGGCACGCTGGCCCAACGGCTTTGTCTGTGATCGCTGTCAGTGCACTCGCTTTAGCCCGACGCACAATGGTCGCAGACTCTGGCAATGCAAAGACTGCGGCTACCAGAGCTCCTCGATTGTCGGCAGCGTCATGGAGCACACCAAATTGCCGCTCACCACGTGGTTTCTGGCGATGCACTGGATGACACAAAGCAAGGGCGGCATTGGAGCACTCCCGCGGATGCGTTACTTGGGGGTGAGCTATCCGACCGCATGGCTGATTCGCCACAAGCTCATGCAAGTGATGTTTGAACGTGAGCAGGCCACGGTCTTGTCTGGGCGCATCGAGATTGATGATGCCTTCCTGGGCGGCGAGCACCCCGGTCGTCAAGGCCGGGGTGGCAACAAGGTGCCCTTCGTGGCCGCCGTTGAGACGGATCTGAAAGGTCGTCCGCAGATCGTGCGCTTTGACCGGGTGGACAACCACGGCATCAAATCCATCCAGCAGTGGGCGGCCATGGCCATTGCGCCACTTGCCAATGGCAAAGCGCTGGTCGGTGGTTTTTTCGGCTTGATCGAAAACACGCCGCGCGGCATGTTGGTGTGGCTCAACAGCGATGGCACGGTTGACGCCTCCTTCGCCACTGCGACGAATGCAAATTCGTCGGCAGGCGCAATTGCCCAGCTCGCGGCAGACAAACCACTGGTTGGCGGCAGCTTCACGCAAGTCGGCACGCCAACTCCGCTGGTCAACCACTCACGCCTGGTGCGGCTCAACGCGGATGGCACGCTTGACGCCACGTTCGTTGGCCCCACCGCGCTCAATGGATCGGTCTCCGCATTGCGACCACTTGGCGACGGCCGCGCCTATGTCTCAGGCACCTTCGCATCGATCAAACTCACGGCTAGCTCAGCCAGCAACCCCGCCTATCGCCACGTCGTGCGGTTAGACCCGACCGGCGCACTTGAGACTGCTTTTTCTGCGGGAACGGCGGGCGCTTCGATGCTTTATGCGACCGCAACACCGAATTCGGCGTTGCCCAGCTCGGTCGTTGTCATGGCGACATTCAGCAACGACGCGTCGCTGTTTGTGGCCGGAAATTTTCATTCATTTGCAGGCGCGCCACACGGCAATTTTGCGCGCTTGAACGCAATAAAAATTGCCACGGCGACGGCGATCGTGTCGCACGGCTCTGTAGTGAGCTAAGTGGGCTCGTCGTATACCGTCACCTACGCGGTGTCTCACGCATCCGCCGGCTCTGCCGCGCCCTCGGGCAGCGTAACGGTGAGCGACGGCAGCAATAGCTGCGTCGGCACGCTGCCTGCACTGAGCTGCAATCTGCCGAGCACGGCGGCGGCGACGGTCAGCCTGCCCGCGAGCTACGCCGGGGACTCCACTTACAACGCCAGCGTGTTGCCCTCGATCCTGCACGACATCGCACCGGCCGGTCAGGTCGGCAGCATCACCGTGACCGTCGCTGGCAGCGGCAGTGGCGCCGTGCTCACCGGCGACGGTCGCATTGCCTGCGGCGCGACGTCTAGCAGCCTCTACGCGAACACGACCGTGGTCACGCTGAACGCAGTGCCAGCGGTTGGACAGGTGTTCGGGGGATGGCTCGGCGCGTGTAGCGGCGTTGATCCGTGCGTTGTCACAGTGAACGGTGCCAGCGCCGTGTCGGCAACATTTGCACCGGCCTCCCCGGCGCTCAACTTCGACATTGACGGCAACGGAAGTGCCCGCGCGCTGACCGACGGACTGCTCGTAGTACGCTATCTGCTCAGCCTCTCCGGTTCCGCACTGACCACCAGTGCCATCGCCGCCGGCATACCCGCCGCGACGCGCACGCTGCCAGCAGATGTGCTCATCCGTCTGAACAATCTGCGTCCGATGCTAGACATTGATGGCAACGGACAAGTGGACGCCGTGACCGATGGCGTATTGCTACTCCGCTATCTGATCAATGTACGCTGCAATGCGCTGACGCTAAACGCAGTGGGCACAACACCACGACGACCCGCTGCTGCTGCCATGGAGGACTACATTCAGGCGCATTTGCTGTAAGGATTGAGCGACGCTTTTCACACAAAACCTCGGCCGAAGTGTCGACACATAGTCATTAGAACGTTGCGAAAATTCAGAGATCTGTTTTCTGATCACTGCACCCTCGTGCAGTTGCAAATTGACTAACAACTTTTTACGTAAAAGCCCATGCAAGCTGGGCCTGGGTTGAATTTAGCTCGTAACTCGAGTTTGGCACGAATGGCGCTCATGCCCAATCCGAATCAGGCGTTTACTCAAAAGCTATCGGCTAAAATTGCTCTGTCATCGCACGATCCACATGGCCGCTTTTTCTTAGCCTCTTGCTAGTTCAAGGCCGCCGTTGTGCGCTACGCCACCACCGCCGGAAACAGCACATCCGTGAAGCCGAATTTAGTCATATCTTCGATGCGCCTTGGATACAGCACGCCCTCGAGATGATCGACTTCGTGCTGCACGACTCGTGCATGAAAGCCGTCGACCACGCGCACAAACCCGGCGCCAGCGGCGTCGCGTCCTGAATAGCGCAGGTGTTCGAAGCGCGGCACCTCGCCACGGAGTCCTGGCACCGACAGGCAGCCTTCCCAGCCTGCGCTGCGCTCGTTGTCAAGCGGTTCGAGCAGCGGATTGCAGAGCACGGTGAACGCGATTTCGGGAGCATCCGGGTAGCGTGGGTTGACGCCCGTGCCGCCAAAAATCACCACGCGCAAATCAACGCCAATCTGCGGCGCGGCGATGCCAGCTCCGTTGGCGTCTTTCATGGTGTCGAGCAAGTCAGCAATCAGGCTGTCCATTTCGGCGCTGCCGAACAGGGTCTCGGGCACCGGCTGAGCGACACGCAAGAGGCGATCATCGCCCATGCGCAATAGTTCGCGAACGGCCATGACTAGCTCGCGACCCGGAACGACCCGGCAAGCGTGGCGATGATGTTTTGCACCCGACCGATGCTCTCGTCAAGCGTGCTGTCGATGGCGTCGTGCGAGATGGCAGTGGTGCTATTGCCGCAGCCTGCGGCCCAGTTGGACACCACGCACAGGTGGGCATAACGCAGTGATAGCTCGCGGGCCAGTGCGGCTTCAGGCATGCCGGTCATGCCGACCAGCGTTGCGCCATCGCGTGCCATACGTGTGATTTCGGCGGCGGTTTCCAGTCGGGGACCTTGCGTTGCACCGTAAACACCGGCGGCCACAATCGATTCGCCCGCTGCAGTCGCTGCGTTCAGGATGGCTGCGCGCAGCGTGTCGCTGTACGGTTGGGTGAAATCGACATGCACCACGGTGCGGTCACTGCCGTCACAAAACGTGTGCTCGCGACCATAGGTGTAATCGATGATTTGATCGGGTGCCGCAATCACCCCGGGCCCGGCATTGCCAGCAATGCCACCCACCGCTGCCACCGCCAGAATGTCCGTTGCCCCGGCCTGCCGCAGCGCCCACACGTTGGCGCGATAGTTGATACGGTGCGGCGCCAGGATATGCCCGGGGCCATGACGCGCTAAAAAAAGCACCGGGGCATCGTTCATTTGCCCAAAAATGAGTGGGCCCGACGGCTCACCGAATGGGGTTCGCGCGATTTCCCGGCGAATCACTTTCATCTGACCAAGGCCTGCGAGGCCGCTGCCTCCAATTACCGCCAACATTTTGCCGCCAACATAACTTACCCATCACCTTGCTTGAGGACGCCTCTGTAAAGCGCTATTCTCGCAGTATTACTGTCCGCATTCGCAGGGCAGCCAGGAATATTGAACGATGTATTTAACCCGACTGCTGCAGTTAATGTCCGAGCGCGAAGCCTCAGATTTGTTTATCTCCGCCGGGGCGCCGATCCATCTGAAGATCAACAACGACACGCTGCCGGTCAGCACGCAAATTATCGACGCCGAAACCGCGCAAAAAATTGCCTATGAGGTGATGAGCGAAGACGAGATCATGCGCTTCGAACGCGACTGGGAGATGAACCTCTCCCATATCGAACCTGAATACGGCAATTTTCGTATCAACGTGATGCGTCAGCGCGGCAGCGTCTCCATGGTGGTGCGCTATATCCGCAGCAGTGTGCCGTCGTTTGCCACGCTGAACCTGCCGCCAGTGCTGCTTGACCTGGCGCTGGCGCGGCGCGGACTGATCCTAGTGGTGGGCTCGACCGGCTCCGGCAAGTCGACCACGCTGGCCTCGATGATTGACCATCGAAATACCAACACTACCGGTCATATCCTGACCGTCGAAGACCCCATCGAATATCTTGTGCGACACAAGCGCTGCGTAGTCAACCAGCGCGAAGTCGGACACGACACCAAGAGCTATGAGAACGCCCTGGCCAACGCGCTGCGCGAAGCGCCTGATTTGCTGCTGATTGGCGAGGTGCGTGACCGCTCGACCATGCAACACGCCCTGACCCACGCGCTCACCGGTAATCTTTGCCTGACCACGCTGCACGCCACCAACAGCTACCACGCACTGTCGCGCATCATCAACATGTACCCGCAGGACGCGCGCGCAGGTCTGTTGGCAGATTTGTCTTACGGCCTCAATGCCATCATTGGGCAACGTCTGGTGAAAACAAAGAACGGCAATTTGCAGCCAGCCGTTGAGGTGCTGATCAACACCAAGCTGATTTCAGAAATGATTGCCACCGGCGAAATGCACAAAATTAAAGAGGCGATGGAGCAGAGTTTGACGCCCGGATCCTGTACCTTTGAGCAAGCACTTGGCAAAATGTATTTGGATGGTGTGATGACCTACGAAGACGCGCTGGCTGCCGCCGATTCACCGACAAACCTTGCGTGGCTCATTAACCAATCGCAGCAAACCCAGCAGCACAGCGGCGCTCGTGGCAAACCACAATCGAGCGCCAATTTTGAAGACTTTGAAATAACGAAACAAGCCTGACAGCACACCAACGATTTCGGCGGTGCACGACACGCGCGCCGCACCTGACTGGAACCTTTCACGCTCGAGCATGACCGAATCAGTCTATTGAAATCATCTTCGACCTCGCCAGTCCCACGCCTTACTCTCACTGATTAATGACTGCCCCTTTGAAACATTACACGGACTTTATGATCGTGCGTTTGCACCCATGAGCGGCCTGCAAACTCTGGTATTTCCCAACGCAGTGCCTCAGGAACTTGCCACTATTGGCGACTGGTGGCGCTTTGCAGTGAGCTCGCTGGCGCGGGCCAATGCCCAGTACGGCCAGGGCACCGAGGACGCGGGACAGGACGCCCTGTTCCTGATTCTGGGCGCGCTCGATCTGCCGCTCAACAGTTTTGAGCAAATGAGTGCGTTCTCGCTAACCGGCTATGAGCGCAAGCATGTTTTCAACGCGCTGCGCATGCGGGTGGTGGATCGCGTCCCTTCGGCGTACGTACTGGGCTTTGTAGAGCAAATGGGATTGCGTTTCGCGGTGGACGAGCGAGTGCTGATTCCGCGCTCCTTCATCGGCGAGCTGCTCGAAACAGGCCTGCCCGACTTCATCCCCGAACCGGACGAAATCGACGCGGTACTCGACTTGTGTACCGGCTCGGGCTGCCTCGCTATCCTTGCGGCACACGCGTTCCCCGAGGCAAGCATCACGGCGAGCGACATCTCGCAGGACGCTCTCGACGTGGCGCAGGCCAACGTCGAAAAGCATGGTTTTCAGCGCGACATCGTGCTGGTCAAAAGTGACCTCTTCAATGGCCTCGCTGACCGGCGCTTTGACGTGATTTTGAGCAACCCGCCGTACGTTACGACCGCGAGCATGAACGCATTGCCCGAGGAGTTTCGTCATGAACCAAGCCTCGCGCTGGCTGCGGGTGAGGACGGCAATGACGTGCTGCGCCGGATGCTCGCCGCTGTCAAATCACACCTCAGCCCCGGTGGCGTGTTGATTGTTGACGTCGGGCACAATCGCACTCTGGTTGAAGATGCGTTTCCTTCGCTGCCATTCATGTGGCTCGCCACCGAGGCGAGTGATGCGGGCGTGTTCCTGTTGCGCGCTGAGGACATTGCTTGAAGAAAACCATGCTGCTCATCGGAGGTGGGCATGCGCATGTGGAGGTGCTGCGTCAGTTGGCATTGAACCCACCTGCAGAGGCCGATGTCGCACTGTTCAATCCTAGTCCTAGCGTGTGGTGCTCCAGCATGCTGCCGGGCGTCATTGCGGGTCACTATGAGCCTGCCGAAGCCAAGGTCAATTTGTGGGCACTTTGCCAGCGCGCACGGGTTCGTTTTTTTGAAACCTCAGTGTTAGCGTTGAATGCGGCCAACGGTGTGCTCGAATCGGGCATCGGCGAGCGGCACCGGTTTGATGTCGCCTCTCTCGATGTTGGCGGCGTGACGCAACCCATTCCCACGACGCCTGGTGCCTACGTCGTCACGGTCAGACCGATCGACCCGCTGCTGGCGGCGATCACCGAATTCGAGAGCGTACGCTCGGCGGGTTTGATGGTCCGGATCGTCGGTAGCGGCGCAGCAGCACTGGAGGTCGCGCTCGCGCTCGCGCACCGGTGGCGACAATCGGGTAACCGGCGGGTTTCGATTGTTTCGGCAACGCAGTTGATGGATGGATTTCCTGCCAGCGTCCGTTCGCAAGCGCTGCGCGCCTGCAAAAAACTCGGCGTGGCTGTACTTGAGCAGAAGGTGGTTGAACACATCGAACCGACGCGGCTGCGGCTTGCGGGAGGGGAGTCTGTTGACACGCAACTAACCGTTTTGGCCACCGGCTACTCGCCCGCTTCAGTATTACAAAAAACGGATTTAACCCGTGCCACCGATGGCAGCGTTCACGTCAATGCATGCCTGCAAAGCACCAACCACCCGCACATTTTTGCAGCTGGAGATTGCGCCAACGTTACGGGTATAACGGTGCCCAAATCTGACGTGTTCGCGATCCGCCAGGGAGCCACGCTAGCCACCAATCTTTTGGCAAACTTCAACAATTCCTCGCTGCAACCTTATCGCCACAGCGCCAACGCGCTGAATCTAATTTCTTTGGGCGACAATCGAGCAATAGCCACACGTAACGGCCTTTCGCTATCAGGAAAGTGGGCGTGGCGATGGAAAGATGCGATTGATCGCAAATGGATACGTCGCTACGCACTTGCGTGAAATCAGACCCCGGCTCAACGCTTACTCCCCAGTCAAACAATCTGCCTTCCCGGAAAATTCGTTAGCCTGCGTCAGCGTGTGGATGCTCAAAGAAGAAACGTAGCATTTCTCGCGACGCGTCAGGTCCGGTCGCATCGGTATATGACCCTGTGGCTGATCCTCCCGACCACGCGTGGCTTGCGCCGTGCACTAGCCAATGCTCGGCCAGCACAGCGCCTGACTCGCTGCGGTGAATGGACCGTGTAAAACGCTGCCCACCCGTTGACACGCCCTGTTCGACGCTTGGGTCGGCCGAGGAGGCGTGCGGATCGGTGTTGTTAGTCGCCGCACTACGCAGTACGGCGGCAACAACCTGATCGCCGTTGCGCGAACTTACAGTTTGATCCTGCTCGCCGTGGAATACGATCGTAGGAACGCTGGTACGCGACTTTGCAACTGCCCCCAGCGGTTTCCCGAAACGCTGGGATTTTTCGTTTGGCCGCGCAGCCGGAGCGCCGTTTTTCATCACGGCGAAGGCTTCGGCGACGTTGCTGGCGGCACCGCTCGGGAGACCAGAATGCACCCCCGATGCCGCAAATATCTCCGGATACGCTGCAGCAACAATATCGGCCATCGCACCGCCTGCGGATAACCCCGCGATATATACCCGTTTGGGGTCAATGCCGTACGTTTGCATCACACTCTGCACCATCTCGGCCAATAACCTTGGCTCACCACTGCCGCGCTGTTGATGATTGTGCTGAAACCAGTTCCAGCAGCGCTGTGGGTTCGCATTCTTCGACTGCGCAGGATACAGAACAAAAAAGCCCTGCTCCTTCGCTAGGGTATTCATCCCGGTGCCCGCCGCAAAGTCATCAGGATCTTGGGTGCATCCGTGCAACATCACCACCAGGGGCAGCGACCGGATCGCACTTGCCGGTGGAACATAAAGCTTATACGGATGCGCATGACCCGCGTGCGTATAGGTGCCACTGATGAACTCATCAGCAGCGGTACGAACGTCGTCCTCAACTGCGCGCTTAAGGACGACACCATCAAGAATCGACGGTGAGGCGTCAACTGCCAACTGAGGCGCATTGGCGATTTGACGTTCGCTCGAAGGCGACGCGACAGGCACACTCTTAAACGCGCCGCTCAACGCGCGTTGAATGGCCTCAGTGGCCTCGCCAAGTCTGCCCGCTTGCGTGAGCCGGGTGGCTTCGTGCATCAGGCTCTGGAGGGTTTCGTTCATTACTGCTTTCTTTAGGACAAATTTAGTGCCGAAGGACCGATAAGCGATTGCGGGTGTTTAACACCGCTTTAACCTCGGGACTGGCGTGTAGAGCACCCAACACTTCAATGCTTGCGATGGTCTGCCGAGCGAGCTCCGGCGTGACATCGTCGGCAATCGTTGCCAGACCGAGCACGCGTATGTTCAACGTCTGGTTCGCGTCTCGAACAGCCCGCAAATCATTAGCGGTGAAATGCTGCAAACCCAGCACCAGCAGCTTTCGCGCGACCAGCTGCTTGACCGTATCCGCATGCCCGCTCAACTGGTTGCGAATCGCCGTTCGAATGAAGTCAGTGCGGTTTCCGTAGAAGCCTTCAGCGACTAAAAGGTCGAGCTGTCCCAAGTCGACGAAGCCGACATTAATGGTGATTTTTTCCGAATCGACTGGTTTCCGCTGCACAACAGAGTCCGGTTTTTTTGTGTTCATACGGAAATTTTACACGACGCACCATCCAGACAGATGGTTCTTGGATGCCTCTCGGATGGTTGCTGCGTCATCCGCCGGCAAACCTGTCAAACGTCCATTTACCTGCGGCAGCGGCGACGGCACTTACAGCCGTTCCCCAGAGCGTGTCGATGACGGATAAGCTAATCGGCCAGTCTTTCAACGTGGCGAGATTAGTCAGGTCGTAAGTGGCGTACGCAAAGAACCCGAACATCGCACCCAACATCAACGTCTTGCCCCAGGATGCACTTGCGCCGCCCTGTAAGACCGCGAAAAAAGTCAGCCCAAGTGGAAAGAGCACGTAAAACAGGATGGCAGCGGGAATGTTCGGCCGGGCCGCCATCAAATGCCCGATACCTTGCTGATACAGCGGTTTGGCGATGACGCCAAGCCAAATCATGTCTATCGCCACCATTGCGACCGCAGTGGCCAAATAAGATGCCAAAAATTTAATCATGAGATTGAGCCTTATTACCTTTTCGTTCGTGACGCAGACTTATGCTGCTCGACGCTATCTCAATGGACGAACCGTCATAGTGTTACACGCGTGCGACCCAGCTCCGCACGATTTACGTGAACGACTGCTATGAACCCGGGTTGTGTGGATGGATCATCCGGGCTGGCACCTGCCCCATCAGGTCAGCGTTTTGATGGTCAAGCTTCGCGCCTAAATCTGCAGCGTCTGCGGCAGTGAATTTTGCTCTGGTGACTTCCGTAAGTTTGCCTGCTATGGTGGGCGCCATGTTCTTCGCCTGTGTTGACGCGAGCGTCAAAACTTTCCGGCTTTTTGTGGACATGGTTTTCACCTTTATTCAAAGAGAAAGGAGCGAGGCAACTGTTGGTGCGAAGTCACTAGAACTGTCTTGACTGCTCCACAGGACCGGTCATAACGAATATCACGCTTTAAGCGGGCTCATCGTGTCGGCGGTTGATCTGAAAATTCGTAGGAGAAGTACTCGCAAGCGCTTGCGCAGGCCCTCGACGCTAAGTGCGCCATCGAACAGATTCCCAATATTTCGATCATTATTGTTTGGGTTTGAAACGTCGACCTCGCGGCGGCGTCTTGTTTCGTTCGGCAGCACGGTTACGTTCGACGATTGATCCCGAGTCCCTCACGGAACTATCAATGACAAGCGAACCAGTGAAACCTCTGCAAAACCATGCCTTCAAGGTAGTCACCCGAGCGCTGTGATGATCAAAATTCGCATTGGGCAGGATTCGGCACCACTGCGTCGCGAGGAGTTCAGCGCTCGTTTCTGCGCCTCCTTTGTCGACCCCCATTCAACGGCGAGACGTCGGCGCTTGAACGGCTCGAAGCCATTGCCTGGCAAGCATACGCTGAGGGTCGAAAAGCGCCCTTCACACAGAGCGCGGGCAAGGAATACGCGAATCCCGACTACCGGTTGTCCACAGAGTGGACTACAACGAAAAAACGTATCGAAGACGCGCAGCTGCATTGGGCAAAGCCGACGACACGCTCACGACTTTTGCTGAGGTGCGCGTCAGCCAGAAACGAAGGCACCTGCCCGGGTGAAATGTCTAAATATTTCAGATTGCTGACGCTCGCGCGTGAAGTTTTGGACTCGAGCGATATCGAAGTCGATACGCTTGATTTGAGCCTTCTAACCTCCAAATATGGTCGCCACATTCACCCGTGCAAAGGCTGCGCGGCTACCGCAATGCCCTTATGCCACTGGACATGCAGCTGCTACCCGAACCATTTCTTGAATCAGACCAACGATTGGATGGCAGACATCTATGAGCGGTGGACTGCTGCTCATGCCGTGATCATCATTTCACCGCTTTACGGTTATCAGAGCCCGAGCCCGCTCAAGCTGATGATTGATCGCATGGTGTGTGCAGACGGGGGTAACGCTGATCCGACAGCGACAGGCGGCAAAGACGGATCCAAAGCAAAAGCCCTTGAAATGGCGGGGTGGCGTTATCCACAACATTTGGCAGGCTGGGTATACGGCTTGATTATTCACGGAGACGTTGCGGGCATAGAAGGGTCGCGGCGCTCACTATCGGACTGGCTCGACTGGATGGGGTTAATTTCCGCCGATGCGGTGGCGCGTCTCGACCGGTACATCGGATATTTTGAGCCGTGTGCGACCAGCCACGAAGCGCTGAATCGAGATGTATCGGTGCAGGAAGAAGCTCGCAACGTGGCGCGTACGGTTGCACACGCCGTTGTCGAACTCCGTACCGGCAGGCTGCACGCAGTTCAGCCCAAGCTTGATCGTACGCGCCCGAAATAGGTCATGCGCCAGCGCTACGCGCTCAAAACTGCACCGTCACATTTTTGACTTGTGTTCGATATCGCACAGTGTCTCCCCAAACAGAAGTGCAACATGCGTGTATTGAAGTCGATACCGTCCGCTCCTGTTGCATAACCTGAACTTGTTTTGCCATTCATGCCTATCTTGTGTACTGTCCGTAGAGTTCTGAAGTTGATGGCGAACCGTGCCGCTAGTATCCCGGCTGTGGCAGAGCGGCGAACTCGGCATAACTTTGCGCGCGCAGCGCTGCGTTACGCGTTGTCCGCGATAAGCGCCCCGATCGCAAGATGATTTCCGTTGATCGCCCTACCGCACGCTCCGCCACTGTTTATCGACTGACCAACCGGCTTGTCGCCGCACCAGCAGGGGTAAGCCGGTCGTACGAAGACCGTGACCGACGACTAGCGGCGCTGGTAAAGCGGATGGCAGACCAGGAAGAATCCGCGCTGGCTGAATTGTTCAGTTTGACCGTGAATCGACTGTACGCCTTTGCACTGGTCATTGTGCGGGATCCGGGCCTTGCCGAGGAAGTGACTGAGGATGCCATGTTTCAAGCGTGGCGGCATGCCGCTCGCTTCGACGCCAACAGGGGAAAGGCCATCACCTGGCTGCTGACGATTTGTCGCTCCCGCGCACTCGATGCGCTACGGCGCATCGATATCGCGGCTTGCGTTGACGACCCCCATGCCTTGCGATTGCACAACGCGTGTGAAGCCCATGAACCGGAACAGTTGTTGGCGAAATTTCAGACAGGAAGCGCTGTGCACGCTGCGTTGTTGCAACTGCCTGCCACCGAGCGCCATGTCATTAGCCTTGCGTTCTTTCGCGGACTGACGCATCGGGAGATCGCAGATCATTGGCAGATTCCGTTGGGCACCGTAAAGACACTCATGCACCGCGCTTTTTCGAAACTACGCACGCTGCTTGAAGGCGAGCGATCCAGCCCATAAGCGGCGCTAGCGAGTGATTATGTTAGTCAAGTGGCGCGCGTACGATTTCCGCGCCGAAGAGGAACACCGCCGCCGAATAGAACAGCTACATCGATGTAGCGGCTAGGCTACCCGCAGCGCCAATAATGCAGCACTCGCGAGCAAAGCAACTCGCAGGCACGAAACTGCCGATGCGAACGGTACGCCGAACAATGCCACGAGTCCGTCAAACGCCAACGTCAAGATGAGCATGAAACCAGTACCGGCCAGCAGCGCCGCCGATAACAACCGAGCCTTAACAAACGCCCAGCTTAATTTGGAAAATGCACGGTCAGGCAGAGGTGCGGTACCGAGAATCACATTTAACGGGGACTTCAGTTCAGCAAACGTCGCGGTTGCGCCAATGCGGGTGACCATGATGGACGCGATAGTTGCTTCGCTCGTCCATCCGGACAATTGCGCCTGCGCTACAGTTGCACGTTCCGCTTCGGCACCACGGATAAGTCAACCACATAGCCTGCAAGAGCCACGATAAGCACCAGCATCAGAGCCGTCGAGAACAAGGCAAAGAACGCGAGTGCAGCGGCTTGTGAGCCGCATCGATCATCAAACCAGCCTTAATTTTTGTGCGCCTGCCTACGGCCAAAGGTAGGCCTCTCCACGCAACAAAGCCCCCTTTTTCAGGACCAGTTCACTTTGCTCGCTTGCACGCAGTTGCGATTACTCAGACGTCTTTCTGCCCGTTGCCCAGCAGCTGCGCAATTGGATTTAGCGCCGGCACAGCACCAAACACCACTTTCATGATGACTGCAATGGGCACCGCGAGAAGCAGTCCTGCTCCCCCCCAGAGCGACCCAAACAGCAGTATCGCGACGAAGACGACTGACGCGTTCATTTTTACGATGCGCGCAGTCATCCACGTTTGAGCAAATGTGCCAATCACGATCGACACGGCAACCGTCGCTAATGCAGCATACAACGCAGACTGCAAGTCACCGAGTTGATGCAGCGCGGTAACGAACACCCCGCCTGCGACCAGAATGGGCCCGAAGTAAGGAATGACGTGCAGCAACGCGGCGAGCACGCCCCAGCCAGCGGCATCATCAACTCCAACAATTCTCAGCGCGATAAAAGTCAGCAGTCCCAACACCGTATTCGTGACCACCAGCATCGCAAGATACCGACGTATCGAGTGATCGATGGCGTCGAGCGCTTGCACAGTGACGCGTTTGGTCGATAGTGCTTTGCCGACAAAGCTGACCCATCGTCGCCGAAAATGATCTCCGTCGACCAAAAGAAAATAGGCCAATAAATACACCGCTGCCAGCGTTGAAAGAAACTCCAGAGCCGTCACCGTACCGCTCCAGAAAACGCTCTCAATAGCACCGCTGCTCGCTGGTGCAGCGGGCGCCGCGCGAGCTTGCCCTCGCGAGCTGTTTGCTGCTCCCGCCGCCTCGCCATTCATTGCACGTTGCACCGCTTCAGCGCCGCCCTGCAGTTTGGACAGCGTGCTGCCACGGTCGTATTTCATTTGCCCCCAGCGCGATTTCAATTCCGCAACCGCGCGCGGTACGGCATCGGCTATCCGGTCAAGTTGTGCCCACACGGCATACATCGTCAGTGTCGTCGCAGCAATTAACGTGAGCACCATAATCGCTGCACCGACTGCTCGCGGAATGCGTACTTTTTCAAGGGCGTCAACCGGCAAAACCAGCGCATAAAAAATCAGCACTGCCAAAATGACCGGGACAAGAAACGCCTGCCCCAGCTTCATCATTGCGAGAATCGTAGCAACGGCGAGAACATAGACTGGCCATCTTGGATATTCCCTGGGCTTCGCTGGCAAATCGTCCGACGAAAGTGGCGACGCCTGGGGCATTGCTCCTGATGCTTCCGGGCCGCGGGCACCGGGGCTGATAGCAGCCTCCGTCGTGCCGGATTCGAGAATAGCGCAGGGTGGAGGTATCGGCACTACTGTTGTATCAGTCATATTAAAAGGGTTCGCAGCGTTACCGTCTGCTTGAGACCGCTAGCTTGGCCGAGTGATTCCGTGCTGGAGATTGTTATTCATCCGTCCCCACCTGCGCAAATCAATTTTTAATTGTTGACGACTGGCAGCCCGGAGATTTTGGATGCGTCCCAAGAGTTGCGCCTTGCGACCGGATGCAGCAGCGATAGCGTTGTTGCAAATCCTGCCATAGTGCTGCAGCACGTGGCCTTTGAGTTGTTTAAGGTTGCCCGCAATCTGATCGCAGTTCATGTCAATTCTCTCTTCGTTGAGTCGGATCGTTGATGTGCATGTTCAGTACTCAAACGAGCGCATCACTCTGCTTGCAAATGTAGATAGCGGCGAGTCGATCATTAATCAGCGCACTGCCACTGCCGACGTAGGTGTATACCTACATCCAATGTCACGTTTGAGTTCAAATCAGAAAGTTTTACGCGTTTGCATGTCCGCCAGCACTTGACCATATTGCAAAAGTAGAGCATCACCACAACTCACGGCTTCCTTCGGCCGCGCGTTCGTCTCCCACCGGTTTTCGACGTACCTTCCTACCAGCGCCTCGCATCCTTGATTCCCACTACATGCAGTTGGCTGCCTTCCGTCGCGAGTGGCAATGAGTTCGAACGCAGATATATCTTGACGCTTCCGTTGTCGATCATCGTCAATCTTCTTGCGATGGTGGCCATCGCCTGCAATGGTTTGAGATGTCCACACAGAGCGGGCGAAGGTTCTTTGTCCATTTACCGGATGGATGGTTACGTCCATGATTGAGGCGTTGGCGATGAGTCTGAGTTCTGTGTCAGTGATCGCCAATTCAATGCAAAGCCCCTGCGCCACACGGTCGTGGCAACATAGCGCTATTGTGGCTGGCACCATAACCCTGCTGCGTCGAACGGCATTACGGTTCGTCTAGAGTCCGCTGCTAGCCGGGTGGTCACGCAGCGTCATTGACGGAACGACGCACTCGACGAACCACTGCGCAGTTTCGGTGCCCCGTCCTACTACGTAAGTTTGATTCGACAAGCTGCTCTGAAACGCGCTACGGCTTATGGTGCCCAACTACGCCGCACTTGCATTGGCGGCGCTCTGGCGCCTGCGCACACGGCGAGATCCACAACTGGCAAGCGATAGCGACAAGACTGTAGCGGCGCTGGCGTAGCGCCGCTACAGATTGGCACAACGCTACTTCGCGGGTTGAATCTCAGTCACGACAAACGCGCTGCCGTCCTTGATTACCTTGAACTTAATCTTGTCGCCAGCCTGAGCTTTATCAAGCAACGACACATCCTTCACTTGAAACACCATGGTCATACCGGGCATATCGAGGTTCTTGATCGCTTCATGTTTGAGCGTGATTTTCTTTGCGTCCTTGTCGACCTTGCGTACTTCTGCATTTGTCATGTCAGTTTCGTCTGCGAAAACAGCGCCTGTGAAGCTGCTGGTTACGGCGATGGCGGTAGTAGCAAGTAGCATTTTTATGAGGTTCATGATTTTTCTTTCAATCAGGGGAGTAAAGGGAATTTGAGGTTGTGGATTGCA
>JANXNO010000346.1 GCA_025354075.1 Burkholderiales bacterium
ACTGAATCCATGGGTTCGACGCTCGGTTTGGCCCCCTCGTCCGCCGGCGGGAGAGGGTTGGGGTGAGGGTGGCGATGCGGCCAACAAACCCGATCGCGAATCATTCCTACGCAACCTCACCCTCATCCCTGCCCTTCTCCCGCTTGCGGGAGAAGGGTTCAACACGGCAGCGACGCTAGCCATGTGTTGCCGCAGTCGTATCCCCCAACCCCAACTGGCGCTGCATGAACACCGTGTCCAGCCAGCGATCAAATTTCCAGCCGGTGGATTGCATGGTGCCGACATGGTGGAAGCCCATTGCTGCATGCAAACCAATCGAGCCTGTGTTGGCCGAATCGCCAATCACCGCAATCATTTGTCGGGCACCGGCCTGCTCGCAGCGGGCGAGCAGCTCGACCATCAGCAGGCGCGCCACGCCACCGCGGCGCGCGTCCGGATGTACGTACACCGAATTTTCGACGCTAAAGCGGTAGGCAGGGCGCGGTCGAAACCAGTTGGCGTAGGCGTAGCCACACACCTGGCCCGCGTCCTCGGCAACGAGGTAGGGCAGCCCTTTGCTCAGGACATCGGCGCGCCGTGTCGCCATGTCGTCAACCGTGGGCGGCGTTAGCTCAAAGCTGCCGGTGCCGTGATTCACCCAATGAGCGTAGATGGCCTGGATGGCTGCCAGGTCAGTGTCGGTGGCGTTACGCAGGAGCATGATCGAACGAGTGAGCGAGAATGTAGGTGATGTATTTTTATCGCAAGACCGTATGCGCTTGCGTTGTAAGGTCAGGCACCGTACGAGCGACTGACGATAAACGACTGGAGACTGGGGTGATCAAGATACTTTTGCTGTCTAGCGATCCGACTACGCTTGCCCTGGTGCGCGCGTCGTCCGACGCTTTTGAATGCACGCTGGACGCCTTCGCGGACGCGACCGATCTGAAGCGAAAACTGGAAAAGCCGGTCGATGCTATGCCGGTAAAAGTGGTGTTTGATCTGGCAGCCCTTGCCGATTCGGGCGTGCGTGTCGCCAACGCGTGTACCCGCGTTCGCCAACACTTTCCGGCAGCAAAGATCGGCCTGATAGCGTCGGCGACGCACCACATCGATGAGCCTGCGAAGCTATGGGCAAACGAGGCGGGAGCCGACGTCATCGTCGGACAAATTAACCCGTGGCGCTGGGCCGCCACTGGCGAGCGACTGTTCGCCACACTGCTTGAAGACGCCGAAGCGGTTGCTGCTGCGTCGCGCCGGGTGGGGCCGTACCTGCGCGCGGCCGCGCGCACCAATACTGCAAACGTCAACGCCCGGCTGGTAGCGGACGCCGAGGCGGACGGTATTGATTTGGCAGCACTTGCGTTTCGAATGCAGCGCTCTGGCGGCGTTGATATTAGCGACCGGCGCTATCGTCTACGCATTTATCAGGAGTGTTTTGTTGCCAGCGAGGGCGTGACGTGGCTTGAGCGGGCGCTACGGGTGCCGCGTGAAAAGGCTGTAGCCATTGGCCAGGCGCTGCAGGCAGCCGGGTTGATTTATCACGTTGCACGCGAGCAAACGTTCGCGGATGAAGCGCTGTTCTTCCGGGTCGCGCAGATTCCGTCTAGCTGGGTCATCGAGCGCTTTTATTCGCTGATTCGCAGCGAAGCTGGCTTCGCGGTGGAAGATCGGTCCTACCTTGGCACCCGATATACCAAAACCTTCGTGGGTTCAGAAGCGGTGGACTGGATTCAAGCGCAGGGTTACACGCTCAATGAAGCGTTGAGTGTGGGGCAACGGCTCATCGACCTCTCGATTGTGCATCACGTCGCCGACGAGCATCCTTTCAAAAACGAAAAATTGTTTTACCGCTTTTATAGGGACGAATAACGTGTGGCGGCGGTGGGAGCTGCGTCGCGCGCTAGCGAACCGCCGAATTCAACGTCACAATCGGCAGCATCACGGCAAGCACAAGCACCAGCACCACACCACCGAGCACGATGATCATGACCGGCTCGACCAGCGTGGCGAACCACTGCAGGCGGCGCTCAAGGCTCTGCCGTTTCAGGTGGGCGGCCTTCGCGAATGCAGCGGCAACACCACCGACCGTTTCGCCTTGACGTACCAGTTCCAGCGACATCCCGTCGATAGCCTGAGTCTCAGCAAAGGCACCGCCCACGCTGCTGCCCTGCTCCAGCAATTGCCTTGCGGCGTTGAGGCGGCTGGCATTCTGCGGGAAGCGTGCAGTCAAAGCAGCCGCCGTCATGACGCGCGGCAACGGCACAGCGCTCTCCGCGAGCATCGCGAGTGTGGTTAACACGCGCACCTCATCTGCGCTTTGCGCCAGCGGGCCGATCAGTGGCACCCGTTGCAGCAGCGCCAGACCACGTGTGCGTAGCGGGCCGCGCAGCGACCACACTGCAAACACCAGCCCAGCGACCACCCCGGCAAAAATCCATAGTCCGTAGCCACGCAAAAACGTCGCTACGGCTAGCAACGTACGTGTCAGCCAAGGTAGCGCCTGCTTGGTTTGCGAGAACGCGGCGACGATTTGCGGCATCACAAACACCAGCAACGCCACGATCACACCGAGTGCCACGACGCCTACGAGCGCCGGATACACCAGCGCGCCGACCAGCTTGCCGCGAAGCGCATCGCGCTCTTCAAAATAATCCGCCAACCGCGACAACACGCGCGCCAAATCGCCCGCCTCGGCACCGGCGACGACCACTTGACGTTCAACGGGCGGCAGCAACCGGGGGGCACGATCAAACGCGGTAGCGAGCGGTTCGCCCTGATTCAGCGCGGTGTTGACAGCGCTCAGTTCGTCGCTCACCGCCGTGATGCCCGAGTGCGTCGCCACCGACGCCAGCGCGTTCGGTAGCGTCACCCCACCGTCAATCAATCCCGACAATTGGCGCACCGCTAGCGCGCGATCCGCAGCGCTGATGCGGCGCGTGTTGGCTTTGACGTGAACCTCGGCCATCGCCGAGAGCGCCAGCACCGTCAAGCCGCGCGCAGCCAGGGCTTTCAGCGCGCTACGCTCGTCGGCCGCGCTGACGTCGCCGCGCTCGCGCGCTCCAGCGGCGTTGACAGCTTCAAATGCAAATCGCATAGCGCTCTAACCCCGCACAGTCGCAGCCAAAACGGTTCGACTGTAGAAGTGGCATGGTGCCAAGCCCACATCATTTTTGACGCGTGCCAACGCGGTGCCAATCACGCAGTCACCACCCGCAAAACCTCGCTCAGCGAGGTCGTGCCGTCGGCCAGATAGCGCGCCGCGTCGCTGGCAATCGCGGGCCAACCCGCTTCGCTGGCTAACGCCTCAAGCTCGGTATCGGCCACGTGTCCATGCACTGCACGCGCGATGTCGGCATTGAGCGGCATCCAGCGGTACAGGCCGACGCGGCCACGATAGCCGGTGCCCGAGCAGGCTGCGCAGCCGACAGCATCAAACAATGACTTTATGCCGTCTTGAGGAACCGCACGATGGCGTTCAAGCAACGTCAACTCTTCAGCCGTAATGTCGCGTTTGCTTCGGCATTCAACACACAGTTTTCGCACCAACCGCTGTGCGAGCACGCCACGCAATGACGACGCCAACAAGTAAGGCTCAACGCCCATATCCGCGAGTCGCGTGATTGCAGCACCTGCCGTGTTCGTGTGCAATGACGCGAGCACAAGATGGCCTGTCAAACTCGCCTGAATCGCGATCTCAGCAGTTTCGCGATCACGAATTTCGCCGACGATGATGACATCGGGATCGTGCCGCAAAATCGAGCGTAGCGCACGCGCAAAGGTCAGTTCGATGCGTGGATTCACCTGCGTTTGAGCCACACGGTCCAGCGCATATTCGACTGGATCCTCCACACTCACAACATTCAGGCGCTCGCGATCCAGTTCGGTGACCGCCGCATACAACGTTGTAGTTTTTCCTGAGCCCGTAGGCCCGGTAACAAGCACCAATCCGTGCGGCATGCGTGCTGCGCTGCGCAGTGCTTCAAGCGTTGCGGCCTGAAACCCGAGAGCAGCGAGATTGAGCCGCGCAGCGCTGGTGTCAAGCAAACGCAGCACCACCCGTTCGCCGTGCTGCGTCGGCAACGTGGCGACACGAACGTCCACCCGATGCCCAGCGATCGTTACCTGCAGGCGACCGTCCTGCGGCAGGCGGCGCTCGGCGATATCGAGGATCGCCATCACCTTGCAGCGGGCAACCAGGGCAGCGTGCGTTGCGCTGTCGGAGTCGCGTGCATCTTTGAGAATCCCGTCAACGCGAAACCGAACGCGCCCGCCCTGCTCTGTTGCATCAAGGTGAATGTCCGACGCACCGCGTGCGAGGGCTTCACGCAGTAGCTCGGAGACGATGCGAACGGCCGGGGAGTCGCTGTCGTTAGCGATAGACGACAGCAAATCCGCTTCTCCGGATGTCGCATCGGTTCGAGCTGATTGATCGGTGACGGATGAGCCCTGTTTGACGGAATGTGCAGCGTAAGTCTGGGTGACGATTTCCCGGAAACGATCTGCCGTCACCGGCTGCGTCCGCAGCGGCTTGCCAAGACGTTGACGTGCTGCGGAGAGCGTGGCGACAGTCATATGTGGCGCCGTGGCAACGGTGAACGCGCTGCCTTCGTCCGTCATCGGCACAATGCCAAATTCTTGCGCCAGTTCAAACGGCAGAAGCTGCGTTAGGGACATGTACAAAAGCGCAGACTATGCGTTGAGACGATCACCGCTCACTTGCGCTGCTCTACCGGCGCAGGAACGGGTGTGCCCATCGGCAAACCGGGGTTAGTCATTTCAGGCATCATGAAGCGCGCTTCAGGCGTGACTGCCTGCTGATCCATGCCCAATACGCGATAGCGTTCGTTCGACAAAATACCAGCTTGATTGGCATCACGAAGCACAGTGGGGCGCAGAAAAATCATAAGGTTTGTCTTGGTTCGCTTTCGAGTGTCGTAGCGAAAGAATTGGCCTAAACCGGGCACGTCGCCCAGCACAGGCACTTTTTCCTGATCGTTGGTGAAGCCCTCCTGCAAAAGGCCACCGAGCACCACAATCTGGCCGTCGTCGGCGAGCACCGAGGTCTCCAAAACGCGCTTGTTAAACGTTGATAAACCGACAGAGTCTGCACCCGTAGTGGTTGACGGCGCAACGCTAGAAACTTCCTGATAAAGCTGCAAGCGGATCGAGCCACCTTCCGTGATCATCGGCTTCACGCGCAAAATAAGACCGACTTCCTTGCGATCAAAGGTTGCAAACGGCGTCACGCCGCCATTGGTAGTGCCACCGGTGCTGCTGTACTTTCCGGTTAGAACCGGGACGGTCTGCCCCCCTGAAAAATGAGCCTCTTCATTGTCGAGCGCCAGCAGCGTGGGCATCGATAGAACATTAGCGTGTACGTCGCTTTGCAGGGCTCTCGCCAACAATCCAAGATTGAGAATAGGAATGCCACCAACAGTTATCGCCCCTCTCACCAGACCCAAATTAAAACCTTGCGCAATATTCGCCACGTTCGAAGCGACGCCGAGGATGTTAGATGTGGGCGTCGAACCTGGGCTGCCAAAATTGGTGCCGCCGAACGCTTGTGTGCCACTTCGATTTAGTCCATCAAGCGCCTGCCACTGAATGCCAAATTCAGCCGCGCGATCTGCTTGAATCTCAACCACGAGTGCTTCGATGTACACCTGCGCGCGGCGGACATCAAGCTGCTCGATCACTGTGCGCAAATTGTTGTAAACCGGCGTCGGTGCCGAGATCACCAGCGCGTTGATTGAGCTATCGGCGTAGACGGTTGCACCACCGGCGGTGAAGGCAGAGCTGTTGTTAGCCGTCGCCTGCGGCAAGCTGCCCACGCTTGGTTGAGCGGTGCTTCCGGTCAACGCGGCGGTCGCT
>JANXNO010000362.1 GCA_025354075.1 Burkholderiales bacterium
CCAATGCGGACGATGCCGTGCACGTCATCATCCTGCAAGGCGCCGGGCGCGCATTCTGCAGCGGCTACGACCTGAAGGATTTCGCCGAACGTCCGGGCACGAACGTCTGCATCCAGGACATGCCCTGGGATCCGATGCTCGACTATCGGGAGATGAAGGCGTACACCGACGACATGTTCTCGCTCTGGCGCAGCTACAAGCCGACGATCTGCCGCGTGCATGGCTATGCCGTCGCCGGCGGCAGCGACATCGCGCTCTGCTGCGACATCGTGATCATGGAAGACACGGCGCAGATCGGCTACATGCCCGCGCGCGTCTGGGGCTGCCCGACGACCGCCATGTGGGTCTACCGGATCGGCGCCGAGAAGGCGAAGCGCATGCTGCTCACCGGCGACCGTATCAGCGGGACCGAAGCGAAGGCCATGGGCCTGGTCTACGATGCGGTGCCGGCAGACCAGCTCGATGCAGTTGTCGACAAGCTCGCGACGCGCATGGCTGGCGTGCCGAAGAATCAATTGATGATGCAGAAGCTGATGATCAACCAGGCCTACGACAACATGGGGCTCGCCAACACGCAGATGATCGCGACGCTGTTCGACGGCATGACGCGCCACTCGCCCGAAGGCATCTGGTTCAAGCAGTACGCCGAGCAGCACGGCTTCCACGCCGCGGTCGAATGGCGCGACAGCGGCCGTCCCATTCCGGGCTCGAAGGATCGGGCCGGCACCGAAGGCGACGCGTGAGCCGGCGTATTTCCACGACGCGGGCCGCATCATGAAGCGCGTGCTGATCGCGGGCGCCAATCGCGGCCTCGGGCTCGAATTTGCTAAGCAATATGCGAGCGACGGCTATGACGTGATTGCGACGTGTCGACGGCCTGCTGAGGCGGCGGAACTGCGGCGCGTTGGCGTGCGCATCGAAGCACTCGATACCAGCACGTCGTCCTCGATCGACGCGTTGGCGCTGAAGCTCAAGGACGAGTCCGTCGACGTGATGATTTGCAACGCCGGCGTGTACGGACCGCGCAATGACGGCCTGACCGACCTGCCCACTGAGGATTTCGATCTGGTCATGCGCACCAATGTGCTCGGGCCGCTGCGCCTGACGCTCGCGTTTGCCGACAACGTGGCGCGAGCGCGCGGCGCGATGGTGTACATGTCATCGCGCATGGGGTCGATCACGACGATGAGCTCCTCAAGCGGCATTGCTTATCGCGCGAGCAAGGCCGCGTTAAACGCAATGGTCAAGGCGACCTCGCTCGAACTCGGCAAAAAAGGCGTACGCGTGATGGCGCTACATCCGGGCTGGGTACGAACCGACATGGGCGGGCCGCAGGCGTCGCTGACGCCGACCGAGAGCGTGGCCGGCATGCGCCACGTCATCGACAAAGCGTCCGACCTGCACGGCGGTTTTTACGACAACATGGGGGCGACCATCCCTTGGTAAATGCGATGGAAAATGGGAAACAGCTTCTTCCTGAATGCACCATTTCATATGGGCATAACCATGTTTAACGGCAGTAGTCGACTATATGCTTAATTGCTCCATTAGCCCATATGCAATAAGCCTTTCAACGCAAAGCTGTACTCATGCGTAGCGCGCAAGCACTCGTCTCAGCAGCCGAACTCGAGATCGTCACATTGACGCTCGCCGAAGTGCGCGCTGCGATGGATGATCCGAACACCGTCATCGTTGACATTCGCGACGTGCGCGAACTCTGGCGCGAAGGAAAAATCCCCGGCGCAATCCATTCGCCGCGTGGCATGAACGAATTCTGGATCGACCCGACCTGCGAATACCACAAGCCGGTTTACGCGAGCGGCAAACGTTTCGTGCTGTATTGCGCTGCGGCATGGCGTTCGGCGCTTGAAGCGAAGATGTTTCAGGACGTGGGCTTGACCAACGTGGCGCACATGAGTGGCGGATTCACCGCGTGGAAAGAAGCCGGCCTGCCGGTAGAAATTGTGGAGCGAAAGTAAGTGGTGCCGAGATGGTATTGACCGAAGACCAGCGCATGGTGCGCGACAGCGTGCGTGCTTATGTGCAGGACAACGTTGCGCTGAAAGCAGCCGCGTGGGACAAGTCGCATCACTTTCCCGCCGCTGAATTGAAGGGCCTGGCCGAGCTTGGTTGTTACGGCATCGCAGTGCCCGATGAATACGGCGGTGCGGGACTCGACTACACCTCGCTCGCGATCATCCTCGAAGAAATCGCGGCGGGCGACGGCGGCGTGAGCACCGTGATTTCGGTGAACAACTGTCCCGTCTGCTCAATCATGATGAGCTTCGCCAACGAGCAGCAAAAGCGCGACTGGCTGGTGCCGCTCGCTCGCGGTGAAATGCTCGGCGCGTTCGGCTTGACCGAATCGCATGCGGGTTCCGACGCTTCAAGCCTGCGCACCACCGCAACGCTGGACGGCGATCATTACGTGTTGAACGGCGCCAAGCAATTCATCACGTCCGGCAAGAACGCGGACGTCGTCATTGTGATGGCGGTCACCGACAAGTCTGCTGGCAAGCGCGGCATCAGCGCCTTTCTCGTGCCGACGAAAACGCCTGGCTACACGGTAGCGCGCATCGAGGACAAACTCGGGCAACATTCAAGCGACACCGCTGCGCTGCTGTTTGAAAACTGCCGCATACCGGCGTCGTTGCGCATCGGCGAAGAAGGCGCGGGCTACAAGATTGCGCTGGCAGGGCTCGAAGGTGGCCGCATAGGCATCGCCTCGCAAAGCGTGGGCATGGCGCGCGCCGCGTTCGAAGCTGCGCTCACCTACGCACGGGATCGCGAAGCATTCGGCAAACCGATCTTCGAACATCAATCCGTGCAGTTCAAACTGGCGGACATGGCCACACAGATTGAAGCCGCGCGCCAGCTAATTCATCACGCCGCGAGCTTGAAAGATGCGGGTCAGCCATGCCTCACACAGGCTGCGATGGCCAAGCTTTTCGCCAGCGAAATGGCGGAGCGAGTCTGCTCCGCCGCGATCCAGATTCACGGTGGCTATGGCTACGTGAGCGACTTTCCGGTCGAGCGCATTTATCGCGATGTTCGCGTGTGCCAGATTTATGAAGGCACCAGCGACATTCAAAAGATATTGATCGGGCGCGGCTTGGCGTCTGGCGCTTACGACGCATAAAAATTAAACGGAGGAAACATGGCTGGCGCAATCGATTTCTACTTCGACTTCTCGTCCCCCTACGGCTATCTCGCCGCAGAAATGATTGAGGAGCTTGGCCAACGCTGTGGCCGCTCTGTGAACTGGCATCCCATATTGCTCGGCGTCGTGTTCAAAACGACCGGCGGACAACCGTTGACGATGGCACCGATGAAGGGGCCGTATTCAGAGCGCGATATGCGACGCAGCGCGGCGTTTTATGGCGTGCCTTTCAGCATGCCCAGCGTGTTCCCCATCGCTACGCAGAATCCAGCGCGCGCGGCGCTGTGGATGCAGCAGAAGCATCCGACTCACGCGAAGAAATTTACGCTGGAATTGTTTCGCGCTTTCTTTCGCGGTGATCGCGACATCAGCAAACTTGACGTGATTGGCGACATCGCTGCCGGACTAGGCTACAGCGGGGAAGAGGTGATCGCGGCCACGCAGACTGATGACATCAAACATCAACTCAAGGTCGATGTCGAAGCCGCCGTTGCCAAAGGAGTGTTTGGCGCACCGTTCTTTATCGTCGACGACGAGCCGTTCTGGGGCGCGGACCGTTTGCCGATGATGGAGCGATGGTTAACCCAAGGCGCGTGGACCTACTAATGCCACGCATCGAAACAAAGCTCAATCCACGTGACGCTAACGTGTTGGCGTCAACGCAGGCCATGCAGGTGCTGGTGGACGAACTGCGCACCAAGCACGCGGTGGCCGCACTCGGCGGCGGCGACGCACCACGCGCCAAGCACACTGCACGCGGCAAACTGTTGCCGCGTGATCGCGTAAAGCAATTGCTCGATCCGGGTTCGCCGTTCCTCGAACTCTCGGCGCTCGCGGCGTACGAGATGTACAACAACGAGTCTCCGGGTGCGGGCATCATCACCGGCGTCGGGCGCGTGAGTGGACGCGAATGCGTGATTGTCGCCAACGACGCGACCGTCAAAGGCGGCACCTACTACCCGTTGACGGTAAAGAAGCATTTACGTGCCCAGGAAATCGCCGCGCAGAACAATTTGCCGTGCATTTATCTGGTTGATTCCGGCGGGGCGAATTTGCCGAATCAAGACGAAGTGTTCCCGGATCGCGAACACTTCGGTCGCATCTTTTTCAATCAGGCAACGATGAGCGCGCAGGGTATCGCGCAGATTGCTGTGGTGATGGGCTCATGCACTGCGGGCGGCGCGTACGTGCCCGCGATGAGCGATGAATCGATCATCGTCAAGAATCAGGGCACGATTTTTCTCGCAGGACCACCGCTGGTGAAGGCGGCGACGGGCGAAGTGGTTACGGCAGAGGATCTAGGCGGCGGCGACGTGCATACGCGATTGTCCGGCGTCGCCGATCAGCTCGCGCAAAACGACGCACATGCGCTCGGATTGGCGCGGCAGGCCGTTGCCAACCTCAACACGGTAAAGCCCTCGCAATTGGCGCTCACCGACAGCGTTGAGCCACTGTTCGATCCGCATGAACTTTACGGCGTAATTCCCGTCGATACGCGCAAACCATTCGATGTTCGTGAAGTGATCGCACGCATTGTCGACGGCAGCGATTTCGACGAATTCAAGCCACGCTACGGCACCACGCTGGTCACCGGTTTCGCGCGCATTTACGGCATGCCGGTCGGCATCATCGCCAACAACGGTGTGCTGTTTTCTGAGTCAGCACTCAAGGGCACGCACTTTATCGAACTGTGTTGTCAACGCAAAATTCCGCTCGTATTTCTGCAGAACATCACCGGCTTCATGGTCGGTCGCAAATACGAAAACGAAGGCATCGCGCGGAACGGCGCAAAGATGGTGACGGCTGTTTCGTGCGCGCAAGTGCCGAAATTCACCATCATCATCGGTGGCAGTTTCGGCGCAGGCAACTACGGCATGTGTGGCCGCGCATTCGCGCCGCGATTCCTGTGGATGTGGCCAAATGCGCGCATCAGTGTGATGGGCGGCGAGCAGGCAGCAAGCGTGTTGTCCACCGTGCGGCGCGACAATATTGAAGCCAAGGGTGGCGCGTGGACGAAGGACGAAGAAGAAGCGTTCAAGGCGCCGATTCGCGACCAGTACGAACGCGAAGGCCATCCGTACTACGCAACTGCACGCCTGTGGGACGACGGCATCATTGACCCGGCGGACACCCGACGCGTCCTCGGCCTTGGGCTGTCTGCGAGCTTGAACGCGACGATTCAGGAAACAAAATTCGGCGTCTTCCGGATGTAATGCAATGAACACATTAAGAATCGAACGCGACGCACGCGGCGTTGCCATGATCGTGCTGAATCGCCCGGAAGTGCACAACGCATTTGACGAGGTGATGATTCGCGAGGTCATCGAATCCTTCCGTGATCTCGGCGCGGATGACACGGTGCGCGTGATCGTTATCGCGGCCGAAGGCAAAAGCTTTTGCGCGGGGGCAGACCTTAACTGGATGAAGCGCGCGTCGGAATACGACGAAGATCAGAATCGCGAAGATGCGGGGGAGCTCGCGCTAATGCTCAATGCGATTTACGCCTGCCCGAAGCCAGTGATTGCGCGCGTGCATGGCAATGCGTTTGGCGGCGGCGTGGGCGTCGTCGCGGCGGCGGATATTGCGATTGGTGTGGCCGACGTTTTGTTTTCGCTGTCCGAAGTAAAACTCGGCATCATCCCTGCCGTAATCAGTCCGTATGTCATCGAAGCAATTGGTGCGCGCTATGCGCATCGCTACTTTATTTCGGCAGAGCGTTTCTCGGGCTCCGAGGCTTATCGCATTGGCCTTCTGCACGATCTGGCCTCCTCCGTTGACGCCATGGACGCGCAAATCGCGACGCTATGCACTGCGTTGCTTGCGAATGGACCCAAGGCGATTGAGTCGGCTAAAAATCTCATTCAGGCGGTTTCGCAGAAATCGATTGACGACGAACTGATGGAAGACACCATTGAGCGCATCGCACAGATTCGCTCGACGTCCGAGGCGAAGGAAGGCATCAGCGCCTTCCTCGAAAAGCGCAAGCCAAACTGGGTGAAAGGCTAGACCGTGTTCACCAAAATATTGATTGCGAATCGCGGCGAAATCGCCGTACGCGTGGCGCGTACAGCGCGGCGCATGGGCATTCAGACGGTTGCCGTGTTCTCCGATGCGGATCGCAACGCGATGCATGTTGCAGCCTGCGATGAAGCGCATTACATCGGCGGCTCTGCGCCTCGTGATTCCTATCTGCGCGGAGACAAGGTGCTTGAGATCGCCAAACGCACTGGTGCACAGGCGATTCATCCCGGCTACGGATTCCTTTCAGAGAACGCCGCTTTTGCCCTGCAATGTGCTGACGCCGGTATCGTGTTCATCGGGCCGCCACCTGCCGCGATTGAGGCGATGGGGCTCAAGGCCGAGTCGAAGCGACTCATGGAAAAGGCCAACGTGCCGCTGGTGCCCGGCTATCACGGTGCAAATCAAACTGAAGCATTGCTCATCGCCGAGGCGAAGCGTATCGGCTACCCCGTGCTCATCAAGGCGAGTGCGGGTGGTGGCGGCAAGGGCATGAAAGTCGCTGAGTCGGAAGGCGAATTTGTAGCGTCGCTTGCTTCTGCAAAACGGGAGGCGAAGAATTCTTTCGGCGACGATAACGTGCTCATCGAACGCTATCTTCAGCGCCCGCGTCATATCGAGATTCAGGTGTTCGCCGACGAGCTCGGCCATTGCGTGTACCTGTTCGAGCGAGACTGCTCGTTGCAGCGTCGCCACCAGAAAGTCATTGAAGAAGCCCCTGCTCCCGGCATGACGGAGGCACGTCGCCGTCAAATGGGCGAGGCGGCAGTTGCTGCTGCCAAAGCAGTCGGCTATGTCGGCGCAGGCACGGTTGAATTCATCGCTGAGCATGACTTCACTACCTCGGGCCGTTTCTATTTCATGGAGATGAATACGCGATTGCAGGTGGAACATCCGGTGACTGAGATGATCACCGGGCTTGATCTCGTTGAGTGGCAATTGCGCGTCGCTTCAGGCGAACGCTTGCCGAAATTGCAAGACGAATTGCATATCAATGGGCACGCGTTTGAGGCTCGTGTTTACGCTGAGAATCCGCGCAATCAATTTCTGCCTGCATTGGGGCCAATCAACCTGCTGCGCACACCTGCGGTGAGCGCCGATGTGCGCATCGACACCGGCGTGCGCGAAGGCGACGCGATCACGCCAAACTACGATCCGATGATCGCCAAGCTCATCGTGCATGGCGAAGATCGCGAGCAGGCTTTGCAACGACTGGCGTTGGCACTTGACGAGTATGCGGTTGTTGGATTTACCAACAACGTCGAATTTTTGCAACGCGTGGCGCGGCATCCGTCGTTTGCTGCGGCTGACATCGATACCGGATTCATCGCGCGGCACGCGAGCGATTTGCTGCCTCCGTTGCCGGTGCCGTCCGATCTGGCGTTGGCGGCATGTGCGCTGGTTGAATGGTCCGCCGCGCGCGACGCCACTCGTACCGCCGCACGCGTGGCCGGCGAGCCGTCCTCGCCTTGGGCGCTTGGCGATGCGTTCTGGCCGAATCAGCCAGACAACGGCGTTGACTTTGAGTATTCACAGTCTGGCGCGCATTTCAGCGTCAGCGTGATCCCGCAAGGCAATGGATTCCTGCTTCGGCTGCCGAACAGCGCGCCGTGCGCCGTTGCCAAGATTGACGGTGAACGCATCACACTGACGCTTGGTAAAATTCAGCGCGTGGCGCGCGTGCTGCGCTCCGGCATGCATCGTGTTGTGCTGCTCGCGGGCGAGCGGTTTGAGTTTGATGCAGTAGATCGGTACGCACCACCGGAAGTCATTGAGGCCCACGGCGGGCACCTGACTGCACCAATGCCCGGCTCTGTGGTGAGCGTACTCGTGAACATCGGCGACGTCGTGAAAAAAGGTCAGCCCCTCATCATCATGGAAGCCATGAAGATGGAGCACACCATTGTCGCGCCGCTGGATGGTGTGGTCGAGGCGGTGTATTTCGCCGCTAAAGAACAAGTCAAGGAGGGCGCCGAACTGGTCGCCCTCGTTGACAATGAGGTCCCCGTCAGCGCATGAAAATTCTCGTTCAATCCAGCGGAATTGATGTCGTGCCCGGCATCATCAATGAGCTAAAGGCTCATCAACCAGACTGGCAATATTTTGCATGGCCGACCGATGAACAGTGCGACTATGTGGTCGGCTGGAAGCCGCCCGCGGAGTTATTTACGAGGCAACCCCATCTGAAGGCGGTGTTCAACTACGGCGCTGGCGTTGACGCGGTGCTGGCGATGGGCGCGGTGCCTGCGGGCATGCCGATCGTCCGGCTCGAAGACGCGGGCATGGCACAACAAATGGCGGAATACGCGATTTACGGCGTGATCTATCACCAGCGTCGCATGCGCACTTATCACGCGCAGCAACGTGACAAACACTGGCAGCAGCATGAGGATCGCGGCAACGTGCAGCGTCCGACGGTGGGTGTGATGGGTCTTGGCGAAATGGGTGGTACGGTGGCGACGCGGCTGGCGAACTTCGGTTACACCGTGCGCGGGTGGTCACGGACAAAGCACTCACTCGATGGCATCGAGACCCTCGCAGGGCATGATGCACTTCCCGCATTTCTGTCAGGCTGTGACGTCCTGTTTACTGTGCTGCCGTTAACAGCGACGACACAGGGCGTGATAAATGCTGCAGCGCTCGCCAGCCTTCCTCGCGGCGCGTTCATCATTAACGGTGGGCGCGGTGGTCTGATCGTGGATGCGGATCTTGTTGCGGCCCTGGAGAGCGGTCACATAGCTGGCGCGATGCTCGACGTGTTTCATGAGGAGCCGCTACCGAAAGATCATGCGTACTGGTCGCATCCGAACGTGATCGTAACCCCTCACATCGCAGCGACGACGCCGATCAAAGATGGCTGCGCGCAGGTTGTGGCCAAGATCGCGGCGTTAGAACGGGGCGAAGTTGTGTCTGGCATCGTCGACCCCAAAATGGGTTACTGAGGTAACCCATGAACTACCCTAAGCACGTCAATATCGTAGAAGTCGGAGCGCGCGACGGCCTGCAAAACGAGAAGCAGGACGTGCCTGCGTCGACCAAGGTCGAACTGGTTAATCGCCTGAGCAATGCCGGATTTCGCAATGTTGAATCGGGCTCGTTCGTATCGCCCAAATGGGTGCCGCAGATGGCGACCTCAATGGAAGTGATGGCGGGCATCGTGCGAAAGCCCGGCGTGATCTATTCGGTGCTGACACCGAACATGAGGGGCTTTGAAGGCGCGCTTGCGGCGAAGGCTGATGAAGTCGTGATCTTCGGCGCAGCATCAGAAGCGTTTTCGCATAAGAACATCAATTGCTCAATTGCCGAGAGTATTGAGCGGTTTCGCGCTGTGGCCGAGGCCGCAAAAGCTCATGGCATGCGTGTGCGCGCTGCGGTTTCCTGTGCGCTCGGCTGCCCCTACCAGGGCGAGGTTTCAATTGAATCGGTTGTAGATTGCGTGAGGCGGTTTGCCGATTTGGGCTGCGACGATATCGGTATTGCGGACACGATCGGCGTGGGCACGCCTGCGCATGTATCTGCTGTGTTTGAAGCGGCTGCAATGGCATTTCCCCTCAACCAGATTTCCGGTCACTTTCATGACACGTATGGTCAGGCCTGCGCCAATGTGCTGGCATGCCTTGAGCTTGGCGTGAGCACATTCGACACTTCCGTGGCGGGCTTGGGCGGCTGCCCCTACGCGAAGGGCGCGACTGGCAATGTGGCGACCGAGGATGTGCTGTACATGCTGCACGGCATGGGCATCACCACGGGCATAGACCTCGACAAAGTCTGCGATGCGGGGCGATTTATCTCGCAGGCGCTCGGTCGTGCGCCGCATTCACGCGTGAACCGCGCGCTGGCGGCCAAGCAGGCGGCATAAGCTTGTAATCACGTGTGGATCGACAGTCACTGCCACCTCGATTCGTCGGCGTTTGATGTTGACCGCGACGCGGTTGTCGCGCAGTCTCGTGCGGCGGGCGTTGCGGCTATCGTCAATCTGCCTGGTCATGTTGATCATTTCGCACAAGCCAAGGCCACACGTGAACGCTACGGCTGTCTCACTGGATACGGCGTCCATCCGATGTGGGTGGCGGGCCCGCACTCAACGTCGAACCGCGAAGACATTGCAACAGTGCGCGCGTGGGTCGAGCGCGAGAACCCCGAGCTCATCGGCGAAATCGGGCTCGACTTTTTCATTCCTGACGCCAATCAGCGCGAGCAGGAATGGTTCTTCTCCGAGCAGCTAAAAATTGCGCGCGATTTCGATCTTGCTGTGTCCTTGCACGTGCGGCGCAGCCAGGATCACATCCTCAAGCACCTGCGACGTATCAAGGTGCGCGGCGGATTTGCGCATGCCTTCAACGGGAGCGCTCAGCAAGCGGCTGAGTTCATAAAGCTTGGTTTCTGCCTGGGCTTTGGTGGCACAGCGACGTTCCCACAGGCGCAGCGCATCCGCGCATTGCTGCATGATGTGCCGCTTGAACATGTTGTGGTGGAGACGGACGCACCGGACATTCCACCGAGTTTTCTTGGAACGATGGGCTCTACAGCACGTAACAGCCCGGTCTATTTGCCGCAGATTGGGCATTTGCTGGCGCAGGTGCGTGGCATCCCCGCAGGCGGATTCGCTGCGGCAACGACGGCCACCGTGCATCGCGTGCTGGCGCTGGGATAATTTGCTATGAGCTTTCGTCACCTCTATACGCTTGGAACTGCGCCCGAATCTGCGGCAATTGAGTCACCATGCGTCAAGATTTGTGTAATAGACGAAGATGGGTGGTGCGTTGGCTGCGCACGGACGCTGGACGAGATCGCGTGCTGGGGATCGCTTTCTCCAGAGCGACGAGATGCTGTGATGCTGGAGTTGTCAGGCCGACGGTCGCCTAAAACACATTCCAGATAACAAATAGCTTTTTGTTGAAAGCCTCATTTAACAGGAGCTAATCACTATTTATTGGCAAAGTCGACTTTCGGTCTTTTTACGATACTAGCCCTTATTCCGGAAGCCTCTCACAACATAGCTGATACTTAAGTGGTGTGTCGCATTTGGTGGATGTCATCGGCGGTGTCCGTCGAAAAGCGCTGCAAATTCTAGATTTTTGCGGAAAGCGTCGTCATCACTTGTGAACCGAGCCGCATCAGTCGCTGAACAGGTGGTGAAAGCTCTCGCGCCCCGAGCCTACGGGCCGTTTGCGCGTGACTCGCTTCGTCTTGCTTCATCTGCTCGACGATGGCACGGCTGAGCGTGTCCGATGCGGGAAGCCGATCCAGATGAGCGGCAAGATGCGCTTCCACCTGCTCCTCGGTCGCTTGCAGAAAACCCAGAGAGGTTTTGTCGCCTAGCGCGCCTGCGGCGGCGCCCATAACAAAAGCGCCCGCGTACCAGAGCGGATCGAGCACGCTGGTGCGCCCGCCTAACTGGTGAACCCGCTCGCGAGTCCACGCAAGATGATCCAGCTCTTCATCAGCCGCATGACCTAATTTTTCGCGCAACGCAGGTGAACGCGATACCAATGCCTGACCCTGATAAAGCGCCTGTGCTGCAACCTCACCTGCGTGATTTACCCGCATCAGCCCAATGGACTGTGCGCGCTCGTCGGCTGTCATCGCAAGCAACGCTGACGCCTGCGCGCCAGGCACAGCTCGCCGTGCGATAGCGGTGCCCGACAAGGTTCGCACGGCGCGGTCAAAAGAAAGAATCAGGTTATCCATCGCAATCGGTTCCCTGCACCTGGTTGGAAATTTATTGGATAAAAAAAGAGCACCGAAGTGCCCTTTTTTGGGTAAGTCCGCGTTCGACTAGAACGTGTGGACAATACCTACGGCTGGCGTATTCAGCTTGCCACCGGTCTCGTTCTTCATGCTTGAGTAGTACGCATAGACTTGCGTGCGCTTCGAGAAACGATAGTCGTATACGAGGGAGACATGTTTGCCACCACCGATGGACCAGTTGCTACGCAATGTCGCCAGTGTAGGCGCTGCGAAACCGACTGGTGGCGAGTAAGCCCAAGCTGCACCGTTGTCACGCTGGCTGTACTGCAAGCCAATGTTGCTGGCACCAAACGGAACTTGTACTCCGACGTCAAAATATTTCATTTTGAGTGTGCCGCCCGCCAGTTTGTAGCTTGCAACGTCATATGAGCCATCAACACGAGCCACGCCGAAGTTGTAACGAGCATAGCCGCGGAACGCGGTTTGATCGTGCGTGCCGGTCGCAAGACCAGCAAGTCCGCCAAAGTCTTTATGCATCGCGTACGTCAAGCCAGCCGTGATCGGGCCGTTTTCATAGATCAACGCCGTATCCCACAAGCGTGCACGTGGCGTCGCCGCAGTTTCCTGAACCAGCGAGTACATCGTGCGACCACGGAAGCCAGCGATGTTTGGCATCGAGTAGCTAATCGCGTTGCCGGCACGTGCGTCGAAGTTACCTTGCGACTCGCTGAAAGCTACGCCGCCTCGCGCATAGTTCGTGAACAATTGTTGCGTAGCGAAGCCGGGGCCAGCTGAAAGACCGTTGTTACGGTTTTGTAGGCCGGTAGAACCGATGTTTTGATGCGCCAAACCAAGCACGTCATCGTAAGGTGTCAAGCCATAGCCCACTTTGACTTGGCCGAACGCACCGCCAAGACCTACCCAGGCTTCACGGCCCCACATGATGCCGGTGCCATTTCCCGAAGGAATGGCAGTAGTCGCAGCTTGTGAAGGCAACCCGCCGTCATCACTGTTGAAGCTGTTTTCGAGCTGGAAGAAAGCATTGAGTCCGCCGCCAAGATCTTCAGTGCCACGGAAACCGAAGCGCGAAGAGTTTGACGTCATGCGGGTGATCGTAGAGCTAGCCACGGCCTTGCCGACAGAGTTGGAACTCTGGGAGCCACGATTGCTTTCAATCGAAGTGTTGATGTAGCCATACAGCGTCACGTTTGCCGTTTGCGCCTGAGTTGCTACCGAAGCGATTGCGACTGCTGTCGCGAGTGCTACTTTAGTAAATTTCATTCTGGTTCTCTTTTGAATTTTATGGCTGCAATAGTTGCTGCGATCTCATGCGAACTGAGCCGCCCGAATAGCTCAGACGGCTCAGCTCTAGTCAGATCGCAAACTTGCCGCGATTAGAACTTGTGCTTGACGCCAAGACCCAATGTGTTCGAGGACTTATTCGAAGCAAGAACGGCAACTGATGCTGCCCCGTTGTTGCCATCGGATGTACAAGCCAGGCCTTTATTTTTGCAGCCAGACCAAATTGCGTAAAGTTCTGTGCGTTTTGACAGATCGTACTCACCCAAAAGCGCATAACTGGTTGCTTTTGCACTACCGCTCTTATTTTGAGCCAATTGCAGACCGACGCGAGCTGCGCCAAACGGCACTGTTACGCTAGCGATCAGCGGCTTCGACTTGACGCCCGAAGCAGATTTGTTCTCAATGTAGGTCAAGCCAGCGTAGGCAACACCGAAGTTGTACGTAGCGCCAACGATGAACTGCTTGTCAGACGCGGTTGCGGCTGCATTTTTCAAATCGCTAAAACCAATGCCTGCGTAGATAGGGCCGTTTTTGTACTGCAGATTCGCAGCAAACGTACGATTCGCGCTGGTGCTACCTGATACTTCGCCGAGCGACCACATCAGTGATGCCGTGATACCGCCCATGTTTGGCGTGGCGTAAATGATCGCGTTATTTGGACGCAACGTGTTGGCGAAGAATCCTCCCATGTTGGCTACAGCTGACCAACCCGTTAGGCAACCGCCGAACGTGTCATCAGAGTTGCAGGCAACGTAGAAGTTAGGCGAATACTGACGACCAACGGTTACAGAGCCGAAGCCGCCATTCAGACCGACATAAGCTTGACGACCGAAGAGCAAGCCGCCCTGGCCCAGAGCGCCCGTGTCCACGCCGAAGCCGTTTTCAAGAACGAAAACTGCATTCATGCCGCCGCCCAGTGATTCCGTGCCACGAAGGCCCCAACGTGAGCCAGAAATTCCGCCGGAATTCAATGCGGTCGTAGAGACGCCGTTGGCGCGGTGTGATGCAACGTAACTATCGATGATGCCGTACAGCGTAACGTTTGCGGTTTGCGCCGAAGCGGCACCCGCTGCGATTGCGCTCAGTGCCAGAGCAATGAGTTTCTTATTCATAACAGTCTCTCCTCAGATATAGACGGTCGGTACAGCCCCAGGGGCACTAAACCAACAATTTTTCTTCCTACACAAACTCGGAAGCTGCTCTAATTCTGCCAAATTACGAGGATTCGTCCAACCTTATCGTTCGATGCGACTAACTTGGCAGCGGTCAGTCTGTTGTCAAATTGCAACATAGGACGCCCCTGCTGCCACTGCGCACAGTGCCGAGTTAGTACGTTTTGGCCGATTCGTAAACCTTTGATTTGAATAGCATTAATGACTTTTTTTACGGCGCTGGCCGGGTTCTGCCTGGTGTTGAGTGCAATTGTCTGCATGGCGGTCGCGAGGCGCTGGATTGGATCGCCGTACAGCCATCCTAGCGAGCGCTCACTTCATTCACTATCCGTCCCTAGAGGCGGCGGGTTGGGCGTTTCCGCCGCTACGTTGTTCGGCATCGTGTGCTTGGGCTCGCCGTATTCGCTGACGATCGCAATTTTTTTGGTTTGGGCCGTATCCGCCTGGGACGACTGGATCGGCGCGTCCCCAGCAATCAGGCTCGCAGTCCACACCTTGGCCGCATCCAGCATCGTTATCGGATGGTGGCCAGAAACATCGCTCATGTTCGGCTTATTGTCGGCATTGTCACTCATCTGGGCGCTAAATCTATTCAATTTTATGGATGG
>JANXNO010000411.1 GCA_025354075.1 Burkholderiales bacterium
TTAAAAATAACCTTTGTCGACTTTCAGCCTTTTATGCCTTTAAGCCCAGGTTAAACGGGGCATTCAGCAAAAAAGCTGCCAGTCAGATTTACTGCCCACCCGCCAGCGCCGCACCTGCGGTTGCCGCGCTTTTCGCGGTAGTCGCACCACTCGGCTTGATCTGAATAGCGTTCAGCCGATCCGCCACTGCTTTGCTCGACCAGTCCACTTCGCCGACCACGCGGTAGCGCAGTGTGCCGTTGGCATCGACGATGAACGTCGTCGGCAACACGCCGACTTTCCATGCGGTGGACGCCTCTTGCCATGCATCGCGCAGGAGCGGAAATTTCACGTTGTACTTCGCCTGAAAATCGCGGATTTTCTGCGGTGATTCGTGAAAATTAACACCGATCAGCGCTACCTTTTTCGCGCCCATTCTGGTGACCAACGCCTGCAACGACGGCATTTCGGCGATGCACGGGCCGCACCACGTCGCCCAGAAATTGACGATGACCATGCGACCTTTCATGGCCGACAGATCGAACTCTTCGTCCGCGACGGTTTTGAGCTTCAGCGCCGGGGCAACTTCGTCTTCTGGATACCAGCGACCGTTTTGCGCGCTTGCGGGCGCGCAAATCATTGCAATCATCGTTACTAAAACGCAAAACAAAGCGATGTTGAGACGAGTCATCTTGGGCACTTCCAACCACGGCTAAACGTCTCAGGCCGGTCTGAATTCCCGCCTTCGCGGGAATGACTGCCCTGAAGGTTCAAAGCCTATGCCTTGATTTCCCTGGTGGTAATCGTGTACTTGAAATTGTCGGGGTCGTACGGATCGAGACGGCCGTCCGTGGTTTCTGCCTGCGGATACATCAGGAAAGCCACCTTGGGCCCTTTAGCGCCCGGCAAAGTGACATCGTGCGCGGTGTTGTAGGCCAGCCAGTTGCCTTCCCACGAGCCGAACAGCGCCTTGTGAACCGGCGCGACCACAGGATGGTCGGTGGTCTTGATCCATTCGGCGGTTTCGACACGCTGCACTTTGGTTACATCGGCCGGATCCATCGGCACCCAGCCGTAGCCAGTCAGGAACACTTCCGCACGGCAATGCTGCGCCTTGGTGATGGTGCTGCTTCCCGCACCGAGTTCCTTGTAGCCAAACATTGACGGCGCGATGCGCACGCCGTAAACATCGCGCGCCGGATAGCCCAGCGAGCGGCACAACGCCACAAAAATCGCGTTGATGTCCGCGCACTTGCCGCCAAAATTCGGCGTTTCCAGCGCGGTCTTCACGTCACCCACGCCACAGCCGGGTGTGGCCACGTTGCGATACGTGTTGGCAATCGTCCAGTCGTACAGCGCACGCAACTTTTCGATGTCGGTAGTCTTGCCTTTCGTCACTTCGAGCGCGGTTTTTAGCACCACACCGTCGATTGGCATCATGTCGGTAGCGCCCGTCCATTTTTTCACCTCGGCGTCAGACAGTTTGGCGTCGCCGCGTTTGGACCAGTCAACAGCGCGCGACTGGGTTTGCACTTGCGTGGTCATTTCGATGACGGGTTTGGCATCTTTCGCGTCCACGTTAACGACCAGCATCGCCGCACCGTAATGCGGGTCTACGGCACGCTCGGCCTCACCAGAGGACAGCGTCCATTTAGTCGTAATGTTGCGCTGATAGCCGTCTTCCACCACCGGAATCGGAATCCACAGCTTGGTGCCAGCAGTTGGTTTAAGCAACTCAACGCGGTGCGTGACCTCAAACGAACGCCAATCTCCCGATTGCGGTGTGAACACGCGGGCGGGCGTTTGGCCGAAGCTCGGCAGCGCCGAAACAAACGGTATGGCAGACAGGGCGGAAGTGGCTTTAACAAATGAGCGGCGATCCATAATGGCATCCTTTACAAGCTTGACTTGCAATTGTATTTCGATTGTTCGTGTTAGGAGCAGTTTCGCGTAAAACCTTGAAGGCGCTGCGGTTGCAAGGCAGGTTCACTACGCAACACCTTACGCAAGTCAGGGCAATCGGGTTTTTCGCAAGCTTGGGCGGCTACAAGTCCGCCGCGTAGCGCGCCCGCATCTCTGCCTGCGTTTCTGGCGCGCCGGGCATGCCCGTTTGATCGCTGAGCATCTCGCCCATGGTCGGCAAAGCGTTGCGCTCGATGCGGCTAGCTGCGCTCCACAATTTTGATCGCATAAACGCCTTGGCGCAGTGCAGATAGGCGTCAATCACGGTGACTTCGATGACCAGCTTTGGCGTGCGCTTTTCGTCGGCAAACGTGGCCAGCATGGCGGCATCGTTGTTCAACCGCGCCCTCCCATTCACGCGCAGCGTTTCGTCCACGCCGGGAATCATGAATAGCAACCCGACACTTCCTGCGGCGATGATGTTGGTCACGGTGTCCAGGCGGTTGTTGCCCGGCGAATCCGGAATCAGCAGCGTGTGCGCATCCGCCACCCGCGCAAACCCCGGCGCACCACCACGCGGCGACGCGTCCAGCGCGCCCCGCCCGTCGCCACTGGCAATCACTACAAACGGCGACAGCGCCACAAAGCGCGCGCAGTGTCGGTCGATGTGATCAATTTGCTTTTTCAGCGAACGGCCCGTGGCGTCACCGTACACATCCCGTAGCGCCGCGATGGATTCGATCATGGCAAACTCGATTTCGAAAGATCAAACGAAAAACGACTGTCAACAAAAAAGCCACCGTGAGGTGGCTTGTCTGATGGCGGAGAGGCGGGGATTCGAACCCCGGATACCTTGCGGTACGCCTGATTTCGAGTCAGGTACATTCAACCACTCTGCCACCTCTCCGAGCTACTAATTCTAGCCCAGAGACTGCGGCCTCACTGCGCTGAACCATTTAACCTTTGGCTGGCGTGGGCTTGGCGTTGGTGCTGCCTTTGGCCGCGGCGGGGTTTGCGGTGTCCTGTGTTTTCGGCGCAGCGCTCTGTTTTTGGCCAAGCGACTCCGAGGACGACGGTTGCGCTGCCGCCGCGGTAATGACCGGTGGCGGTTGCACCCATGTGGCGGCGGGCACCGCCTTTCCTGCGGCTTTCATTTCACGAAAGTAATGCTCTGCACTCTTGTCCTGATAGCGATTCAGATCAGCCGCGTCTTTTTTTGCGATGTCCGCAGCCTTTTCTTTAGCCTCAGCGGCTTTTGCTTTTTGCTCGTCGGTGGGCGGCGGCGCGGCAGGGAGTTTTGCAATCGCCAACGTGGTGATCACGCTGCCTGCGAGCAGCACTAGCCATGCATTAAGTTTCATCAATCGTGTCCTCCAATTGCTACCGGTTGCGGGCTTTTCGCGCCAGGCGCAACCGCCTTGCCCGCGTTACCCACATTGCCCGCTTTGAGCTGTTCGTCGTACCAAATCTCATGGTGTTCCTTCGCCCAGGACTCGTCAACAACACCCGTTTTCATCGCGTCCAGCGCCCCAGCCATGCCAAGCGTCCCCATGTAGATGTGGCCGAGCGCGCCGAGCATGAACAGCGTTGCTCCGGTCAAATGCACCAAGTTCGCGAGCTGCATCGTGGCGCGGGTCTGCCCGAAATTGGGGAAGTTGAGCACTAAACCCGACACGCCAACGACGAGGCCAAGCAGCATCAGGCCGCCCCAAAACCACAACTTTTCACCGGCATTAAATTTTTCGCTGGGGACATGCTTTCCACTGATCAGGCCGCCAAAACTTGCAATCCACTTAAAGTCGATGGCCTTCAGCATGTTGTCTCGCACGAAGACGATAAACGTGATGATGCAGCTGATGATGAATAGCGGGCCGAGAAAATTGTGCAGATTTTTTGCAAGTATTGCTAGCCACGAGAACAGCGTGAAGCCGATCACGGGAATCAGTAACGTCTTTCCGAACAAAAGAATCAGCCCGGAAATCGCCAACACCGAAAACGAAATCGCTGTGCCCCAATGCGCCATGCGCTCCAGCAGCGTGAAGCGCTCGATCATGCGCCCGGTGGGCGAATCATGTAATTGCACGGTGCCTTTCCAAGCGTAAAAACCGCCAATGACGAGCATCATCGCGACCAGCGCCCAGCCGCCGATCACCGAGAACCAGCCGTTGCGCAAGGCACGCCAGTTCTGACCGCCGTCCTGAATCAACACGCCTGCTTCAGGAGCGGGAATACTGACATAGCCCTCGACCGCGCCGCGCGCGTTTTTCCAGATGGCCGCGTTGTTGTAAGGCTGAGTGACTGATCGCTGCTGTTCCTGTTTGGCAAGATCGGCAGGCGACTCGACCGGACCGCTACTTTGTTGCGCCAGCGCAGCCATTGCTGCCAATGCCATAAGCAGCGTCGCGAACAACGCAAATAGGCGGTTCATACTTTGCTCCTATCGCTGGAAATACTGCGACTAGTTGACACGCTTGTATTCGTTCTGATTATCAGCGCGCGCGCGAAGCTGAAGCTGCCACGCGTTGCGGTCGGCGAATGACTTACCCTCGCCGTAAGGTACATCGTCCGCTTTTGCAGCGGACGTCCCCGGCTTTGCGGTGATGGTCTGCGGCTGTTCACCACATCCCGCCAGCACGACTAAACCCGTGAGCAAGATCAATAGTTTCATCATGATTTTTGCGGAATGGATTGCAAGATCGGGCCAGTCGCCTTGGCATCAGGTCGGCCGTAAGCAGTGGCATGGCCCCACAAATCACCACCTCGACCACGACGCATCACGCGTTCACGATAAATGTCCGAGAGCACATCGCCATCACCAGCGAGCAGCGCTTTGGTCGAGCACATTTCGGCACACGCCGGCAGCTTGCCTTCTGCTAATCGGTTGCGACCGTACTTTTCGTGTTCGGCTTTCGAATTGTCCTTTTCCGGTCCGCCTGCGCAGAACGTGCACTTGTCCATCTTGCCGCGCACACCGAAGGCACCCGCTTGTGGAAACTGTGGCGCGCCAAACGGGCAGGCGTAAAAACAATAGCCGCAGCCAATGCACAAATCCTTGTCGTGCAATACCACGCCGTCTTCCGTTTTGTAGAAGCAATTGACCGGGCACACCGCCATGCAGGGCGCGTCCGAGCAGTGCATGCACGCGACCGAGATTGAACGCTCTGCACCGACGATGCCATCATTCAACGTGACCACGCGGCGGCGATTGACGCCCCATGGAACATCATGCTCGTTCTTACAGGCCGTGACGCAGCCGTTGCATTCGATGCAGCGCTCGGCGTCACAAATAAACTTCATTCGTGCCATGGTGTGCTCCTTATGCTCGTTCGACTTGGCAAACGGTGGTCTTGGTTTCTTGCATCATCGTGACCGAGTCATAACCGTAGGTTGTGGCCACATTCACTGATTCGCCGCGCACGATGGGTGCTGAACCGTCCGGATATTTTTCGAGCAAATCTTTGCCTTGCCACCAGCCAGAAAAGTGGAATGGGATGAACGTCACGCCCGGCCCGACGCGCTCAGTGACCATCGCCTTGACCTTGATCTGCGAGCCGGTTGCGGATTTCACCCACACATATTCATTGTTACGAACACCGCGATCATTTGCGTCTTTGGTGTTGATCTCGATGAAGTTTTCTTGCTGCAATTCTGCAAGCCACGGATTGGAGCGGGTTTCCTCGCCGCCACCTTCATATTCGACCAAACGGCCCGAGGTAAGCACCAACGGAAACTTTTCGTAGACCTTGTCGGCAATCGCTTTGTCCTGCACCGATTTGTAGAGCGTTTTGACACGCCAGAAAGCACCGCCCTTGTCCGCATGCGTTGGGTACTTCGCGGTCAACGCAGCGTTAGTGCCATAAAGCGGTTCGCGGTGCTGCGGGATCGCGTCCGGGAAGTTCCAGACAACCGCACGCGCTTTGGCGTTGCCGAACGGATGACAGCCGTGGTTTTTCATGAAAACGCGCATCTGGCCACCGGTCAAATCAGTTTTCCAGTTTTTTCCCTCTGCGCCTTTTTTCTCGGCGTCGGTGAGTTCGTCCCACCAACCGAGTTTTTTCAGCAACACATGGTCGAGTTCGGGATAGCCGGTGGTGAGATCAGCGCCCTTTGAATGAGATCCGTCTTCGGCCAGCAGCGAAATACCTTCACGTTCCACACCAAAGTTCGCGCGGAAATTGCCGCCACCATCCATGACGTGTTTCGACGTGTCGTACAGGTTGGGCGAGCCCGGATGCTTCATCTCCGGCGTGCCATAACAGGGCCACGGCAAACCGAAATAGTCACCGCTGCACGGGCCGCCATTGGCCTTCAGTGTTTTCGGATCGAACGTATTCATGTGCTTCATGTGAAGCTTCAGGCGCTCCGGCGACTGCCCGGTGTAGCCGATCGTCCAGGCACCCTTGTTGATCTCGCGCAGGGTGTCTTCGATTTCCGGCTCTTCCCACTTTTTGTCGCCATCGGGTTTGACGATTTTGCAGTTCTTGGTGAACTCTTTGTCGAAGCCGAATTTCTTGGCGAACGCAAGCATGATCGCGTGGTCCGTTTGCGATTCGAAAAGCGGCGTGATGACACGCTCGCGCCACTGCAGTGAACGGTTGGACGCGGTCGCGGATCCACTGGTTTCAAACTGCGTACAAGCCGGTAGCAGGTACACGCCGTCCTTGCGATCCGGCATGGCGGCGGAAGCGGTCGGATACGGATCGATGATGACCATCATCTCGACCTTTTCCATCGCCTTTTTCATTTCGGGCCCGCGCGTTTGCGAGTTCGGCGCGTGGCCCCAGAACAGGATCGCTTTCAGGTTGGAATCCTGATCAATCGTCTCGTTCGGATCAAGCACTCCGTCGATCCAGCGTGACACGGTCATGCCGGGTTTCTCCATCATGGTTTGCGAAGCAAACTGCTTCTTCAACCACTCGTAATCAACGCCCCACACCGTTGACCAATGCTTCCAGGCTCCCGTGGCGATGCCGTAATAGCCGGGCAGTGAATCTGGATTCGGACCGACGTCGGTGGCACCCTGCACGTTATCGTGGCCACGGAAAATATTGGTACCACCGCCCGACACGCCCACGTTACCGAGCGCCAATTGCAGGATGCAGCTTGCGCGGACAATGGCATTGCCAATCGTGTGCTGGGTTTGCCCCATGCACCACACGATAGTCGATGGCTTATTGGTTGCGAACATTTTGGTCAGCTCGGCCATGCGCGCCTCAGGCACGCCGCACGCCTCCTCGACCTTGTCCGGCGTCCACTTCGCCATCACTTCAGCTTTGATCTTGTCCATGCCGTAGACACGATCATTGATGTACTTGGTGTCCTCCCAACCATTCTTGAAAATGTGATGCAACATCCCAAACAAAAAGGCAATGTCAGAGCCGGAACGAATGCGCACGAACTCATCGGCCTTGGCCGCTGTGCGGGTGAAGCGCGGATCGACCACGATCAGCTTGGCACCCGTTTCTTTGGCGTGCAGCATGTGCAGCATCGACACCGGATGCGCCTCGGCCGCGTTCGACCCGATGTACAGCGCACACTTGGTGTTCTGCATATCGTTGTACGAATTGGTCATGGCGCCATAGCCCCAGGTGTTCGCCACACCGGCAACCGTCGTCGAGTGACAAATACGCGCCTGATGATCGCAATTGTTGGAGCCAAACATACTCACAAATTTGCGGAACATGTAGGACTGTTCGTTATTGTGTTTGGATGAACCTACCCAGAACACGCTATCCGGGCCGGCATCTTTACGCAGTTGCAGCAGCTTGTCGCCCACTTCGTTCAGGGCAGTCTCCCAACTAATACGAACGTACTTGCCGTTCACCAGCTTCATCGGGTATTTCAAGCGATGCTCGCCATGGCCATGCTCGCGAATCGCCGCACCTTTGGCGCAGTGCGCGCCGAGATTAATTGGCGAATCAAACACCGGCTCTTGCCGCGTCCACACACCGTTTTCGACAATCGCATCAATCGCGCAACCGACCGAGCAGTGTGTGCAAACCGTGCGTTTGACCTCGGTTTTTCCACCGCCTTCCGTGGGGGCCGCTGCCTGTGCTTTGGTGACGAATCCCAGCGGCAACTGGCTAGCGAATGCGCCCGCGCCAAGACCAACGCCGGAACGCTTCAGGAAGGCGCGACGATCTAGCGTTCCCGTGGCCCTTGCTCCACCGAAACCGCTAAAGCGACGCGTCGTCGAATGTTCAGACGAGCTCTTGCCGTCCACATCGTGAGACTTTCTAACCAGCATGTTTTCTCTCCGGGAAATCTATGGAGCGCCGCGTTAAACGCGAGCCAGGTCGTAGTAGGTGCGAACGTGGTCGCTCTCTTGATAGCCAACGTCACCCGACTTTGGCAACGCCGCAGCGACGGGCGCGACGTGTTGAAGGGTAGGCGCCACCACAGCGGCCACGGCTCCGGCGGCGCTTACGCTACCGGCCAACAAAAAGCCTCGACGCTTGAGATTCGCGCCGGATTTTTCGTTATTCATTTTTCGCACTCCTTGGTACAACTTGGAATTAGGTAAGCTTGATTCAGACGTCGATTGCGAACGCATCACGTTCTACCTGCAAGAAGCTACGCATGAATTGTGCAACGACGGTGTAGAAATTAGCAAGCGGAGATTTCTCTATCGCAGTGCAACAAAGCTCGAACGAAGGCTCGACATGCGCGACGAAAAACTGACGTCGAACTGACACCGACGATGGTTGCACGCCGTCTCCCCCGACAATCAACAACCGCATGACCTCCATGAGCGCGGCGAGATGATCCTCGACCATCGTTTGCGTTTCGACTCGGGCAAACCCTAGTGTCGCCAGCGTGCCACGCACATCGGCCAGAGGCTGCTCCATCATGAAGCCGGTCAAGTGATGTGACGCATGCAAATTGACTGGCGCTTTGCCTACGCCAATAAACAGTTTTTCATACTCATCGCTTGCAGCGTCTTCGTCCATCGCCGTGCTTGCAGCGATGAGTTTCGACCAAGCCACAGGAAGCGCTGCGCCGTTGTCATCAGTCGCAAGCGGCTGTGAACCGGCAATCGCGGCAAGCAACGCCTGATCAGGCGCAGCAGCAAGCAATCGCGAAATCAGCGCATAAAAATTAGCGCGTCCGTGATCCTCGGGCGATACGTACGCACGGAAAGCGACAGCGTCGCTCATTTCGCCATGTTCCTGATGTCGAGCGGGTTCTCATCGGTGTAGAGATCAACCAC
>JANXNO010000435.1 GCA_025354075.1 Burkholderiales bacterium
CTTCTTTGGTCTTGGCCATCAGTCGGTCGATCAATATCGCTTCGGCCTTGAATTTGTTGCGACGGTGCACGATGGTCACCGTCTTCGCGATGTTCGACAGATAAAGCGCTTCTTCTACCGCGGTGTTGCCGCCACCGACGACAACGACATCCTGGCCCTTGTAGAAAAAGCCATCGCAGGTGGCACAGGCGGACACCCCTTTGCCATGAAACTTTTCTTCGCTGGGCAGGCCCAGATATTTGGCTGATGCGCCGGTCGCAATGATCAACGCGTCGCAGGTGTATTCGCCTGAGTCGCCGACTAAACGCTTCGGCGTTTCGTTCAGGAATGTGGTGTGAATATGATCAAAAATGATCTCAGTGCCGAAGCGTTCTGCATGCTTCTGAAAACGCTCCATCAGTTCCGGGCCTTGCACGCCGTCGGCGTCGGCAGGCCAGTTATCAACTTCGGTGGTGATGGTGAGCTGACCGCCTTGTTGCAGGCCTGTGATCAAAACCGGGTTGAGGTTGGCGCGTGCTGCATAAACAGCGGCGGTGTAACCGGCTGGACCAGAACCGAGAATGAGCAGAGGACAGTGACGTGGTGCAGACATAATTTTTATGGAAAGGAAGAAAAACGAGGGTGGCGTGTGACGCGCGCGATCAGCCGCCTGTGAGCGTAACCATCCGGATCAAATGTGCCAACGAGGCAGCTTCCATTTTTTCCATCACACGTGCGCGATGGGCTTCGACCGTTTTGATGCTGATTTCAAGTTCGTAGGCAATAGTCTTGTTCATCTTGCCGGTGACCACGGCGTCGAGCACCTGCCGTTCCCGATCAGAAAGCGACGCGAGCCGCGCGGATATGCCTGCGATCTGACTCTGTTGGGCCTGCGCTTCAGTGGCGAACGAAAGCGCTTCTTCAATTCGCTTGAGCAAATCGCTCTCGGCGAACGGCTTCTCGATAAAGTCAAATGCACCGCGTTTGATGGTCGCGACCGCAATGGGCACATCGGCATGCGCCGTAACGAAGATCAACGGTAGCTTGATACCGCGTTCTACCAGCGCCTCCTGCGTTTGCGGGCCCGAAAGTCCCGGCATTCGCACGTCCATCACGGCACAGCGCGGCGGCCCGCCTACGCCGGGCTTCACCTCCTTCAGAAAGCTTTCGGCATCGGCAAACAAGCGCGCTTGATAGCCGTTAGTCTGCAGTAACCACGCGACCGAATCGCGAAACGCTTCATCGTCGTCAACGATGTAAACAATACCCGGATGAATACTCATAGTGCTGAAAGGCCCTCGTCGAACGGCAGTGTGAAGCAGAAAACAGTGCCCACCGGCGTATTTTGCTCGAATGTGAGGTTGCCCTCGTGATATTCAATCAGCGAGCGGCAGATATTGAGCCCCATGCCCATGCCCTCCGCCTTGGTGGTGAAAAAGGGCGAGAACAACTGACTAGCCACTTCCGGCGGAATGCCGGAGCCAAGATCGGCGACTTCTACCAGCGCATGGCTTGCATCAAGCCGTGACGTGCGGATTTCAGCAATACGATCGGCAGGGGCGAGATGCTGCATGGCTTCACGTGCGTTGCGCAGGAAGTTCACGAGCACCTGTTCAATCATGATGTGATCGGCGAATACTGGGGGCAGGTCGGTCTGCAATTTGAGCGTGCAATGCAGCGCACGTTCTTCGTCATCGCTCGCCACCAGAGTGACCACCGTTGCAACCAGCGCATTGACGTCAAGCGCTCTGCGCTGCGGCTCGCGGGTACGCACAAATTCGCGGACCCGGCTGATGATGGCTCCCGCGCGCACCACCTGCGCGTCGGCCTTTTCCATAGCCCCAATCACCGCTGTGTCGACGTTGCCGTTGCCCTTTAGCCGACGAATGCAGCCGCTCACATAATTGGCGATGGCGGCTAGCGGCTGGTTGATTTCGTGCGCCAGCGTGGAGGCGATTTCGCCCACTGTCATCAAGCGCGACGTGCGCATGAGCTTTTCCTGTTGCGTCTGGCGAATGCGCTCGGCATAGACACGATCCGTCACGTCGCCCAGCGTGGTCAAGCGGGCGAGCCCCCCGTCCACCCAGCGCACCGCACGAGTACGCATAAGAAACCAGCGGTGCGTAGCGCGGTGCTCCAGCTCATCCTTGAACACCTCGCCGGGCTCGCCCTCAATGGTCAACAGGCTTCGGGCGGGATATTTGTCGCTGGGGCTCTGGAGGAATCCATGTTCAAACTGAAGCGCATTTTTGCCAATTTCCAGATCGGCAAAGGTTTCATGCAGGTGCGAATTGCAAAACAGCAATTCATTGGTTTTTAAATCGCTCACGTAGACCGACACATCCAGCGAATCGAGCACTGTTTCAAAGCGTTCTTTGGTGTCACGCAGAATGTTCAACGACTGCGCATACATGCGATCACGATCCACCTCGGCGCGCTTTCTCATGCGCTGTTGCTTGCGCAAACCGATGGAGGTCCACACCATGAGACCGGTTAGGGCGAGCACCGCCGTTGATAGCGTGAGGTTAGGCAGCACGGTAGACGGCTTGGCCCCCACCAGGGTGATTTGCAGGTCGCGCCAGGGTAGGGCCAGCGGGACGGTATGTTTCACCACGCCGGACTCCAGATGCATCGCCTCGGCATTGGTCATGCCCTGTCCGTTGATATCGGTGATGACCACACGATATTTGCGCGAGGCCCAGTCTGGTGCGCTCTTTTCGAGCAGCAAATCAAATGAGATCACCGCGTTGACAGTGCCGAGGAAGGTCTCGTTGGCAAACACCGGTGCCGCATATTCGATGAAAAACCTGCCAGACTGATTGCGATAGGGCTGCGAATAGGTGCTGCGATTGGTCTTCTCGGTAAAGCCCATCACGCGCGCCTGGTCGGCAAAGGGGCCGCGACTTTGTTTGACCACCTCCAGCGATTTGGCACCCGGTGCATGCCGGATCACATCGAAGTCCGAATTGATGCGCAGTATGTCGGTCACGTAGCCTGACTCCACGGCGCGCTTGCTGGCGATGCGGTCAAAATCAGCCGATGAGATGCGGTCGCTGCCCAGGTCAAGCGCCAGGCGGTCAAAAAACTGCTGATCCGCCTCCAGTTTGCGTGAAATGGACTGCTCCACAACGGCCGCGTCGCGAATGATTTCGCTCTGTCCAAGATCCGCCTCGTGTCGCGCGACGAAGTAGATCAGCAGCATCATGCCAGCAGCAAACGCCAGCAGCATCCATTCGTGAACGTACCAGTCACGCTCCCGAACCGGAGCAGCCGCTGGAGCCGCTTTGTCCGGTGACGCTACATCAGACGGGGCGGTTTGAAAGGGATTGGGAAACGGCATCGCCTGATTTTATGTTTGGGTGTACGCTACCGTGGTCGATTGCGACAGGGGCCGGGTGCTTGAGGCGCGTCGACCTGATAACTCTGGAGGATAACCATGCTGGTCAGTGAAATTCTTCGCATCAAAGGCAGCACGCTGTTCAGTGCGACGCCTGACATGAGTGTGGCCGAGGCCGTGCATTCCATGGCCGATCATGACATCGGCTCGCTGGTTGTCATGGATAAAGGCAAGCTCGCCGGCATTCTCACGTTTCGCGAGCTTATCAAGGTGCTCGATGAGCGCGGCAACGAGTTGAAAGCGATGACCGTTGGCGAGATCATGGAGCGCGACCCGCTGACCTCCGAGCCAGGCATGGACGTGCAAATGCTGCGCAAAAGCATGCTGGATCGTCACGCCCGCTACATTCCTGTGATGGACGCGGGCACGCTGCTCGGCGTGCTCTCGTTTCATGACGTGGCGAAGGCTGTGTACGAAGAGCAAAGTTTTGAAAACCGCATGCTCAAGAGCTACATTAAAAACTGGCCGGATGAAGAAGAAACGACCGCGCAGCCGCTGAGCTAAGCCGCATCAGTCCGATTCAATTGGCGACTTTGCGGCGCGCAGGGGGCGCTCTGGTCTGAGCACCAGCGCCACTGCGCCGACAATCGCCAGCAACGCCACATAATCAAACACATGTGGCTTTTCGCCAAGCACCAGCATGCCACTGGCAAAGCCGACAATCGGCACGGCGAGCGAGCTGATGCCGGTGACCTGCGCGGGCAGTGCGCGCACCAGCTCGTTCCACGCGAACCAGCAAAACCCGAACACAACGATCACGTTGAACAGCAGGCCCGCCCACGCCGCTCCACCGGTGGGCAACCATGGGCCGTGACCGACCGCAATCAGTCCCACCAGAATCGGCCAGCCGCCCAGGATCAAGCTCCAGATCATCAAGGTGGTCGTTGGGATGGATTTGGGAAATCCTTTGAACAGCACGATGCCGAACGCCCAGACGAAGCCGGCAGCGACCATCAATAACGCCCCGACTGGCGCGCTTTTCAGCGTGTGAACCTCATCAATCAGCAGGAGTCCGATGCCCGTCATGCCCAGCGTGATGGCGATCAGGCGCAGTTTGGTCAGCGCTTCGCCAAGGAAGAAGCGCGACAATAAAACGACCCAAAGCGGCATGGTGTAGGCGAGGATTCCAGCGCGGCCGGAGGGCAATAAATTGAGTCCGGCGGCTGACAAAATGTTCCAGCCTGCTATGTTGCACAGCGCGGTGATCGTGAGGCGTGGCCAGTATTCGCGTGGCACTTTCACCGATACGCCGGCGGCGAGGTTGTAACCCAAAAACCAGATCAGGCCAGCAAGGATGCAGTAGGCGCGAAACACCCAAAAGTCCAGCTCCGCCAAAGCCATTTTCATCATTGGCCAGTTGACGCCCCAGAGGAGCACAACAGCGATGAAAAGCCAGAGTTCGCGACGGCCAATGACAGGCATTTGTGAGTATTAACTTTTTTCTGCAAAGCCCATTCGATTTGGGCTTAGATGGTCAAAGCGGATAAAGTCGACTATGCAAATAAATCGAGCTTAAGCCCATATTAAATGGGCATTTCAAGGAAAAGCTGATGCTGGATTGTAAGAGCGCTACCACCGCGACTGTCGCGTGATAGGGCTCCCACAGCAGCAGACAGCACGGCAATCAATGCAAATGCACCGACCCCGTCTCAGCGTCTTCCGGCAAATGCGCGTGCAGCATTTCGCCGTCGCGATTGGGGAAGTGTGGCGCGCCACAATCGTCACAAAACTCCAGCGGCAACTGCTCTTCGAGCAGCAAAATCGTGCCGATGTTCGCCGCGCGCAATAAGCCTTCGATTTCCTCAACCACCGGCGTGTCGTCGCCTTCATCCGACACCAGAGGCCACACGCAGCCATGCACTATTTCGTCGCTGTCGCCGATGGAAAAGCCGATGCGGTATTCCTCTAGCTCGTTGCCCCAACAGCCGCCAATCACAGCCGTCAATTTGTCGGGCGTGGTGCTCGTCACTGCCTCCAGATAAGACACCGACGCACCAATCGAATAAGCGCGCGACGCCATATCCGCGTCGCGACACGCGGCGAAGAATGAACGCGGCAACGTCAGCTCATGCGGGAACCCCACCAGCAACGGTTTTATGGCGTTACCGCCCTGAGCTCGCCACGTGGTGAGGCAAGCCTGCCGGGCTTCTTCGACCTGTGTGGTCGTTTCCTGCCACGCATAAAACGGCTCACCTTCAGTCACCTGAAACGCGCCAACAATCATGCGCATATCGCACACCACATCGGGCGCATCTTCCACCGTTTCTGGATCGATTGTCAGGTGCGAACGCTCTCGAATCGCAGTGCCGAGGTTTTGCAACAATTCGCGTGACTGGCTGTAGCTGTGCGGCAACTGATCCGGCGCGAACAAAAAGTTGGCGAGCGCGATTTTTGCCTTGGATGAAAACACATGCGCCGCCAGCTGCACCGAGATGTCCTGCAACTGCTGTTTGGCAATCGTCTTCGCGGGAATTTTATTGCGGCCCCAGACCAGAATCGGCGCGCAGAACAGCGTGACTCGCTGCGGCCCTTTTTCCGAGTCCAGCACAATGGATTCTGTCAACGACTCAACCATATCGGCGAGCGCATCAAAGGTAGATTCCGGCGCGTCGTGCGCCTTATCGAGCGCCCGATTGATCGCGTCTTCGTCATTGTTTTCAAGCTGCGTGGTCACGGCAGCCTCAAGCTCGCGCTCCCAATACACGTCCTCGGCGCGGCTTTTTGACGACGCAAGGCCCTCGGCGAGGCGGACGAGTTGATTGGCTTCACGGGCACCGCTTTTGCGGCGAAATGGGGCTCGGGACATGGTCGTTTCCTTGGGAATTACCATGATTCTACGGATACCCTTCGCTCGCCCGGTTTGCCGGGATTTTTCGTCGCCAGCTGTCACATTCATTGCGAACGTTACGTCTAAACCAATGCCGACGACCTGCGTGATGCGCGGGCCGTTAATCGTAGCTTTAACAGTCTTGGGAGGACGAATGATTCAGATGAATATCGGCGATCACGTGTCGCCGCGTGCCGGCTGGGTCTTGATTCCCAATCGATGGCGCGACCAGGTGCGGTGGGCGCGGCAAAACGCATTTCGTATCACGCACGACATTCCGGCGGCCAACGTGTACTTTCGTTCGCTCCCGAACGGGCGATCACTTACGGATTTGCTCAACGATGGCAGTCTCTGGCTCAATCACGACCCGGTCAGCAACGCTTACGGCATCACCAGCGGCGCACATCCGACGGAAATGGCCATCAACGCGAGCGCGTTCCGGATCGGCCGATGGACCGTGCTTGCCACGCTTGTCCACGAATTGGCCCACGTCAATGGCGCGCCGGGTGGCAATGACCGACGCGCCGAAGAGGCGGTGCTGGCGTGCGGCATGGGCAGACGCTCGGAAAAGGGCGGTCACGACGATCCGTTCACACCCTATAACCCTGGCATCGGCGGTTGAAGCGGGTACGATCCGGTCACGAACAGGCGCCGGAATTCATCAAAGTGATTGCGAGCCCTCCATGTTGACCCACAGCGAAGCGGCACGAATTGCGGTGATCGCGGCACTGATGCTGGCACCCACTGCCAGCTTCGCGTGCCGCTGCATCGAACCGGGACCACCCGCAGGCAACTACCGGCGAGCCGCCGCAGTTTTCGTTGGCACCGTAACGAGCGTAAAGCAGGATGCGGAGCAAACGTTGACGGCGACGATGACCGTCACGCAATCGTGGAAAAAGCCGCTGGGCGGTGAAGTGGATGTCTCGACCGAGGCTGGTACCTGTGCGGCAACGCTAACCCCTGGCGTCACTTATTTGCTTTATGTACGTGAGGCACCGGCCCGTCCGGGGTTCAGCACAGAACGGTGTATGGGTAACCTGCCTATCGAAGCGGCCGACAAGCCACTCGCGTGGCTCAAGCGCAACGTCAAGTCACCGGCTACGGCGACCAGGCCGTAGTTGATTCGCCGTCGTGGCGATGCTGGTTCATCGCCCAAAGCACATGCTCTCTCACTAACGCGCTCGGGTGTGCCGCTCGCGCGACCAGCGCGGCCAGCACCTGCCGTGACGATGGCGCGTTCCCCAGCGCGACAGCGATGTTGCGAAGCCAGCGTTCGTGCCCGATGCGCCGGATCGGGCTGCCTTGCAGCCGCTCATTGAAGTCGGATTCAGACCATGCAAACAGCTCGACCAGCGTGGCGGAATCGAGGCCATTTCGCGGCTCGAAGTCCGGGATCGGCGTGCGCTGCGCAAATTTGTTCCATGGGCAGACGAGCTGACAATCGTCGCAGCCGTAAATGCGGTTGCCCATCGCTTTACGGAACTCCACTGGGATAGCGCTTTTGAGTTCGATGGTCAGATAGCTGATGCATTTGCGCGCATCGAGCCGGTGCGGGCCGATGATGGCCTGCGTGGGGCACACGTCAATGCAGGCGGTGCAAGAGCCACAGTGATCGTTTTGAGGCGCTGGCGGGGCTAGTTTGAGCGAGGTGTAGATGTCGCCGAGAAAAAACATCGAACCGCGTTCGCGACTGAGCAACAACGTGTGTTTGCCGCGCCAGCCGAGGCCAGCTTTCACCGCCAGCGGAATTTCCATCACCGGTGCAGAGTCAGTGAAGACGCGGAATTGGTGCGGGGCGATCTGCGTGGAGATGGCCTCTGCGAGGGCTTGCAGCTTGTTGCGCAACACCTTGTGATAGTCGCGGCCGAGCGCGTATCGGGAGACGTAGGCGAGCTCAGATGCGGCAAGCGTTTGTCCGGCCTCGACGACTGCGTTGGGCAAATAATCAAGCGCCACACAAATCACGCTTTGCGTGCCCGGCTGCAATTCATCGGGCTGCCATCTTTTACTTCCGTGGCGGGCCATATACTCCATCTGGCCATGATGATCGGCCGCAATCCACGCCTGAAACCCTTCCGCCTCGCGCTCAAGCGCGATGTCGGCAATCCCCACCGCCGAAAACCCCAAGCTGCGCCCGAGCTGCACGATTCGTGCTTCGACGGTGTGATCAATCATGGTTTCAGTATCTGACATGGAGCCGATTGTAGAAACCTCAGAATTTTTGGCCGACGAAGCAGCAACTCTGGCGTTTGCGACGCGCTTTGCCGAATCGCTGTTCGCGCCATGCACGGTCGCGTTGATCGGCGATCTGGGCGCGGGAAAAACGACGTTCGTGCGCGGCGTGTTGCGAGCGCTCGGTGTGACGGGTGCGATAAAAAGTCCCACCTATGCGTTGGTGGAGAGTTACGACACGGCGAAGGGCGAAGTGCATCATCTGGATGCGTATCGCATTGAGAATGTCGACGATTTTGAAGCACGCGGCGGTTTTGAATACATTGCGACGCCGTCAATCCGGTTTGTGGAATGGCCACAGCGGCTGGGCGGCGCGGTGAATTTTGAGGTGGAGATTCGGTTTGAATTTGAGGACGAGGGTAGGCGTGTGACTGTTTCAACCAAGGCCGCAGCATGAACCGTCGCGAAGCGCTGCAACTGCTCGCGGCACTGGTCGCCGGCGGCAGCGCCACGCTCGCGCTCGCGGGCCCACGTGTGCTGGCGGTGCGTGCCTGGCCGGGCAAAACGAGCACGCGTATCACCATCGAATCCGACAGCGAATTGCGCTTTTTTGTGTCGTCGCTGGCCTATCCGGATCGCACCGTGGTGGACATCAGCGACGTGCAGGCGGACGCTGCGTTTCAAAAGGCGCTGGAAACACTTAAAAACGATACCGGCGTGCTGGTTAGAGCACGTATTGGTCAGTATCGCCCCGACACCGCGCGGCTGGTATTGGAGCTTAAGTCGCGCGCGGAAACGGCAGCCTTTGCGCTGCCGCCCGTCGGCCAATATCGACATCGCCTGGTGATTGACCTGACGCCGACTGACGCCGACGATCCCATCGCGGCGTTTCTGACTAAGCTTGCCGAGCGTGAAACGACACTCGAACGCGCCGCTGCCGAGCTCGCCATACCGCCGCCGGAGCCGGTGAAACCGGTCGCGCCGCCACCGGTCGCAGCCGTGGTTCCCAAGCCGCCCACCATTGCCACGCGCCCGCCGCTCGTAACGCATGTCAAGCCGTTCGTTGTTGTGCTCGATCCCGGCCACGGCGGCGAGGATCCCGGCGCGGTCGGCCCGGCGGGCACCTATGAAAAGGACGTGGTGCTCGCTATCGCGCGGCAGACCAAGGCGCTGCTTGAGCAGGACAATCGGGTGATCGTGTTCATGACGCGTGACGAGGATGTGTTCATTCCGCTCGGCGACCGGGTGAAAAAGGCGCGCAGCGTGAATGCTGATGTGTTCGTTTCCATCCATGCCGACGCCTTCACCCGGCCTGATGCGCAAGGCTCGTCGGTGTTTGCCCTGTCCGAACGCGGGGCCAGCAGCGCGGCAGCAAAGTGGATTGCTGACAAGGAAAATCAGTCGGATTTGATCGGTGGCGTGAGGCTGATGGGGCGCGATCCGGTGCTCGCGAAAATGATTCTGGAAATGAGCCAATCGATCACCAATGCCGAATCTATCAAGCTTGGACGTGGCATGATTGGCGAGCTGAAACCGGTCAACAAAATGCACAAGCACGCGGTGGAGCAGGCGGGCTTCGCTGTGCTTCGCTCTCCCGACGTGCCGTCGATTTTGATTGAGACCGCGTTCATCTCGAATCCAGAGGAAGAGCGCAAACTGTCTAGCGCTACCCATCAGCTCAAACTTGCCCGCGCCATTCGCAGTGGCGTGCGCAAGTTTCTGGCGACACAGCAGGTTCGGGCGTGATTTTCGCGATCAGCTTTTGGCTGAAAGTGCTGTTGTATATGGGCATAGACTCATAAATGGCATTAAATCGACTTTAATCATATTTATGCACTAAGCCTTGGTTAAATGGGCGTTTAAACACAAAGTTGTAAGGTAATTTCAGTATGGCGTCCAGTCTTTTAGCGCTCATCGACGACATCGCAACGGTCCTCGATGACGTGGCCATTCTCACCAAAGTCGCCGCCAAAAAGACGGTCGGCGTGCTGGGCGATGATCTTGCACTGAACGCGCAGCAAGTGGCTGGCGTCGCCGCGGAGCGCGAGCTGCCTGTGGTCTGGGCTGTGTGTAAGGGCTCCGCGCTGAACAAGGCGATTCTGGTGCCGGCTGCACTTGCCATCAGCGCATTTGCGCCGTGGTTGGTGACACCGCTGTTGATGCTGGGCGGCGCGTTTCTTTGTTACGAAGGCTTTGAAAAACTCGCGCACAAATTCATGCACAGCAAGACCGAAGACGACGCACGTCGCAAGGATTTGGTGGCGGCGCTGTCCGATCCGAAAGTTGATCTGGTCGCCTACGAAAAAGACAAGATAAAAGGCGCGATTCGCACCGATTTCATCCTTTCGGCCGAAATCATCGCCATCACGCTCGGTACCGTTGCCACGGCTGAGTTCTTGACCCAGGTGACGGTGCTCACGGGTATCGCGATCATCATGACCATAGGCGTGTATGGCATCGTGGCAGGCATCGTGAAACTCGATGATTTGGGCCTGTATTTGAGCCTGCGTCCGGGTCGCTTCGCGCACCTGCGTCGTGCAGTGGGGCGCGGCATTTTGCTCACCGCCCCGTATCTCATGAAATTTTTGTCCATCGCCGGAACGGCGGCGATGTTTCTGGTGGGCGGTGGCATCCTCACGCACGGCATTCCGGTCATTCATCACGGAATCGAGGTGTTTGCGAACGGTCTGGCTTCACCATTCTCAGTCGTCGCGCCGACGCTGCTTGACGGCGTCGCGGGCATCATTGCGGGGGCCCTTGTTCTCGCGGTTGTCAGCGTTGTCAAACGCGTGCTCCCCAGTCGAACATCACGCTAGTGTGAAAAGTGTATTCGTGAGCGACGATCACGCCGCGAACGAAGTAGTCGCGCTGGCTGCTGTCGAGGACATTGCTTTAATCGGCCGGACCACGGCGCTGGTACTGGAAGATCAACGTCGCACTACTGCCTTCTTTAAAATGATGAGTGACGACGCCAACAATGGCATTGATCGCGGCGCTTGTGTACTTCCGTACCGTTTTGGCCCGAAAAAATAATCTGATAAACAAGGGCCCACATGTTCAAAAACCTGATGCTGTTTCGCATTGAGCCGTCGTGGTCGAAGACCACGGCGCAGATCGAGGCGGGGCTCGCGCAAATGCGTTTTCGCGAATGCAGCCCCACACAGGAAAAGTTCGTGGGCTGGTCTGAGCCGCGCGGCGAAAAACACGCCATGCTGGTTGAGTCAATAGGCGGGCAACTGATGTTGCGATTGACGATGGAGGCGAAGGTATTGCCATCTTCCGTGGTCAAACGGCGCACCGAAGAGCGCGTAGAAAAGATCGAAGAAACCACCGGCCGAAAACTGAGCCGCATGGAGAAAAAAGACCTGCGCGAAGAAACGCTTCTCGACCTGCTGCCGAAAGCATTTACGCGCATCTCAAGCACCACCGTGTGGATCGATCAAGCCGCACGAATGCTGGTGATTGATGCGGCGGGCCAGACTAAGGCGGACGAGGTCGTCGCCGTGCTGCTGCGCTCACTCGACGGCCTGGTGATCACACAAGTACAAACCACCAGCGCTCCCGGCTCGCAAATGGCCGCGTGGTTGCTGAGTCACGAAGCCCCGGGACGCTTTGACGTGGATCGCGAATGCGAACTCAAGGCGACTGATGATTCAGAGGGCGTGGTACGTTACTCAAACCACACGCTAAACATTGACGACGTTCGCAAGCATATCCAGAGCGGCAAGATGGTGACCAAGCTCGCGTTGACCTGGAACGGACGCGTCTCGTTCGTGTTGAACGACGTGCTGCAGGTCAAAAAACTGAAGTTGCTGGAGGGCGTGCTCGACGGCCCAGACAGCGCGGGAAAGGGCGAAGATCGCTTTGATTCCGACGTGGCTATCGTCACCGGTGAATTGAGCAAGCTCATCCCCGAGTTGATTGAAGCGCTGGGCGGCGAACTCGAAATCGGATAAACGCTGAGCACTAGCCGCTTGCGCGTTTTAGGCGTCACTTCATCGTGATGGTTCATAATTACTGGAATATGACGTTGTACTAACGATGACTCTTCGATGCTCCATGGGCAGTTGCGCGGACGAAATTCGTCTTCACGCAGGCGACCGCGGTGCCGCGACTGGGTCTTGATCCAGGATTTTTTGGCTAGATCATGAGAATACTTATTGCGGCCCCCTCGCATCAAACCGTGACGGCGGTCGAAATCGTTGCCCGCGCTATCTGGCCCGGAGCAACCTTTGTTTTACTGCCCCGCAACGCCCGCGCTTCGGTGCCCCAACAATCGATCGCCGCGGTGCAGTGCGATTTATGTGTGCTCGACATGTTGGGACTCGGCTGGTCACGATGGTCAATTGAGAATGAAGAGCAGCTCAACATATTGCTCGCAGGTCGAAGCGCAATTTTGCTTTTGCCGCCGGGTAATTCGGGCAATTGGCCAGACGCCGACGGTTCGGTCAATCAATGGGGCCGCATAGCGC